>NZ_CP101657.1:0-300000 GCF_024804185.1 Wolbachia endosymbiont of Aedes albopictus | reverse complement strand
ACTTACTTGACAAGCTTCGCCAGCCCCCTTATTATGACAATAAGGGTATTTATGACTCAAAACTTGTTTTTGACCTGCAGGCTCAATGACAAAATTCAGTAAAAAACTCAGAGTATTTATTGGCGGATTACATAAAATTATAGCGGCTGCATGTCTTTTTTATTTTTTCTACATTCAGCCAAATCGCGCTTAAACTAAGCGTCAGCACATTATTACAGCGCCACTTACAGTAATATAGAGTCAAAACTCGCTACTCGTGGCTTCTTTTGCCTTTTTTTTCGTTTGGTAAATTTCTTAATGTTTGTAACTAAACGACAACCGTCATCCCGCTACGTGTTAGCGACTAAGAGATACCGCGAATGAATCGCGGTATGACGGTTCGTGGCGGCATGACGGTTAAGCAATTCGTCATCCCGCAGCGGGATCTCTTGTTAGCGGATGAGATACCGCGAATGAATCGCGGTATGACGTAGGAGTGCTGTCATGCCAGTGCGTGACACTGGGATCTAATTTTTTATGCAAAATTACTATATTTGCAAATAGATACAATTTGAAATAATTTATACTATGAAGTTACGAAATGAGATCCCAGTGTCAGCTACTCGGATGACATCATAGAGGTGCTGGCCTGACAATCGTCATCCCGCTATGTGTTAGCGGATGAGGTACCGCGGCGGAATGACGGTTAAGCAATTCGTCATCCCGCTACGTGTTAGCGGCTAAGAGATACCGCGAATGAATCGCGGTATGACGGTTAAGTAGGGTGTCATCCCAGTCTGGGATCCAGAAAAATTGATTGTGTACTATACAATATTTTCGATCAAAAGCTGGATTCCAGACTGGAATGACATCATAGGGGCTGCTTTCATGACATCATTCTTTTTCCTGGATCCAAGTAGTCTGGGCACTGGGATGACATCGTTTACTATGTGCCATATTACAATGTTCGTGCAGTTGTGTGTCAACTACTTTTGTGGCATCGTTTGTTATTCAATCTTTATGCTAGTTTTACTAAAAATTATAGTATTTTAGGTATAATTGCAATATCTAAATTTAAGGTATAGGGATGAACCCTAGGAAAGTTTTTAATATTCTTTTTATAGTATTATTTATTTCTTTTTCTCATGTTGGGAGTGCTGCCGCTGACACTAATACTGATACAACTGCTCAAGTAATATGTAATATTATTGGCTAAGTTTGGGGAATAGGCGGACCGCTTATGACCGTAGTGATAATAGGTGCAGCTTTGCTTGCGATATTTGGTAGAATGCCATGGCCAGCTCTTTTTGCACTCGGTATATTTTGTGCTGTATTTTTCGGTGCTAAAACTATTGTGACAAAAGTAATGGGTGGTATAGGCAGCACTGGAAATACTTACTTGATGGACCAATGTGGAACAGGAGACACAAAAAAGAACCAATAGGGTTATTTTTTTCTAAAGCAGACCTGATGCACGGCTTCAGCTATCTCTTCCACTTGCGGTAATGCTTTTTTTTCTAGGTTTGCAGCGTAAGGTAAGGGGATGTCCTTGCCAGTTACGCGCATAACTGGAGCATCAAGGTAGTCAAATCCTTGTTCCATAACAACGGCTGACAGCTCTGCTCCTATTCCTGCAAATGGCCATCCTTCTTCTACACTAACTAACCTATTAGTCTTCTGAATAGAGTTGATAACAGTTTGAGTGTCAAGTGGTCTTAAGGTTCTGAGGTCAATAACTTCAGCTTCTATACCTTCACTCGAAAGTAAATCTGCTGCATTTAAGGCATCCATTAATTTTAATGAAAAAGCAGTGATAGTTACATCCTTTCCTTCCCGTATAACAGCAGCTTTGCCTATCTCAAGTAGATAATCTTTGTTTGATAGCTCAGAGTCAGAAACTTCATGCTCATGTCCATAAGCTATTTCGTTTTCTAGAAATATTACCGGATTAGGGTCACGAATTGCAGCTTTAAGCAGACCTCTGCAATCTGAGGCAAAATAGGGTGCTATTACTTTTAACCCCGGTATATGCGAATACCAAGCTGCAAAGCATTGAGAATGTTGTGCAGCAACTCTTGCTGCAGCGCCATTTGGTCCACGAAATACTATAGGGCATCCAAGTTGTCCGCCTGACATATAATTTGTTTTTGCTGCGGAATTCACAATTTGGTCAATAGCTTGCATAGAAAAATTAAAAGTCATAAACTCGACTATTGGCTTTAATCCAGCAAATGCCGCTCCAACAGCAAGGCCAGCAAATCCATGTTCGGTAATAGGCGTATCAACTACTCTGTTTTCTCCAAACTCTTTCAGTAATCCTTTCGTTACTTTATAAGCACCATCATACTCTGCAACTTCTTCACCCATGATAAGCACATCAGAGTCGTTTTGCATTTCTTCTCTAATTGCTGTGCATAAAGCTTCTCTTACACTTAAGGTTGCCATTTATAAACCTTTATAGACTTTAACTAAAATAACTATATCAGAATTACTAGGAAGCGTACAAATTAAGTTTTACAAACTGACCTTACCCAGATGATATGAATAAGTATTGCTTAGTTGGAAGCAAGAGAAGATAATAACTTCTCAGAGTGGATAGGTGGCAGTTCTTTTGAGGCACTTTCTGCTCTTACATGGAGTGTAGGGAGAAGACTTCGTGACCCAGATTCTGCCAAAGGTGAGGCTCAATCACCTTTCTGATAGCCTGAAGATGGCTTTATGTTTCCTGTTTCTTTTTTCCTTTTCTTCCATAAATATATTGTTTTTATATTCAGTTTAAATATTTCACTAATTCTTTTTATCGTCATTGTTTTTTCATCAACTGCTTTGAGAACTTGTTCTCTGAGGTTTTCACTATATGGGCTTGGCATTTTTCATCTCTTTAATATGCCATTATAACCTATTCTATCCTTCAGGTAAACCTTTCTTGGGTTAGCCATAGCAGTGGGAACAGCAGTTGGAGCTTGTTGTTTGGTTGCTGCTGCAATCATATACTATTGTAATAGACCTTCAAATTCACTTGAAAATAGCAAGGTCCAAGGGTTTTCTAGAAACCATGAACAGCCTACTCTGTAAAATTCACAAGACCTATTAAAATATTTTTTTACTTTTCATCGTATATTTCTCAACATATTATCTTTAAATACTAAAATAATTAACAATATGGCATTATTAATAGTTGAATCACCTGCGAAAGCAAAGACAATAGGTAAATATTTGAGCAAAGAGTTCAAAGTAGCTGCATCTTTTGGCCATGTGAGAGATCTTCCAGCAAAAAATGGCTCCGTCGATCCGGATAATGATTTTGCTATAAAGTATGAAACCATTGAAAAAGCAGAAAAGTATATAAAAGAGTTAGTAAAAGCAGCAAGTAAAGCATCAGATATATATCTTGCAACAGACCCAGACAGAGAAGGAGAAGCAATGGCTTGGCATGTGATAGAGATATTAAAAGAAAAGAAAGCAATCAGTAATGAAAACAACATTTATAGAGTAGTCTTTAATGAGATAACAAAGAGAGCAGTACAAGAAGCAATAAAGAATCCACGTGAAATTAATATGGACTTAGTGCGTGCACAGCAAACACGCAGAGCTTTGGATTACCTGGTTGGATTTAGTTTGTCACCACTGTTATGGACGAAATTGTCGGGGAGCAAGTCTGCAGGGCGAGTGCAGTCTGTTGCATTAAAGCTTATATGCGAACGGGAAGATGAAATCAGTAAGTTTATAACACAGGAGTATTGGAGCATAAAGGCAGAAATGCAAAATAGCAAAGATGAGACTTTTTTTTCTATGCTAAGCCACTATGATAATAAAAAGCTAGAAAAATTTGATATTAAGAATGAAGAAGAGGCAAAGAACTTAGTCAGGGAGATTGAGTCAAGGCAGTATGCTGTAAGCACAGTAGAACGCAAGCAAGTTAAGAGAAACCCGCTTCCTCCATTTATTACTTCAAGTCTTCAGCAAGATGCAGTGAACAAGCTGTATTTTAACGTGAAAAATGTTATGCGCATAGCGCAAAATTTATATGAAGGTATCGATATTGGTGGTGAAATTGTAGGGTTGATAACTTACATGCGTACAGATGGGTTTTATATTGCAGATGAGGCTATAAACTCAATTAGAGGGTCAATTAAGTCGTTATATGGTGATAAATATTTACCACAGTCTCCTCGTAAATATGTAAAAAAGGTCAAAAATGCTCAAGAAGCACATGAAGCGATCCGGCCAACTGATATAAATAGAACACCAAATAGTATTAAGGATTATCTAACGCCAGAGCAATTTAAATTGTACGATTTAATCTGGAAAAGAACCATTGCAAGTCAAATGGAATCGGCGATTCTTGATCAAGTGGTAGTTGAAATTAGTTCTACTGATCAGAAAGTGATTCTGCGAGCAAGTGGATCAAGTATATTCTTTGATGGTTTTTATAAAGTCTATCAAGATAACATGGAAGCCGAAAATGAAGGCCTGCTACCTGCCATGAAGGAAGGGGAAGCGTGTAAGCTGATTTCAGTTGAGCCAAAACAGCATTTCACTCAGCCGCCACCTCGTTATAGTGAAGCAAGTATCGTTAAAAAAATGGAAGAAATCGGTATAGGTCGCCCGTCAACTTATGCAACAATTATTTCGGTATTACAAGATCGTGAGTATGTTTCATTAGATAACAAAAGGTTTATTCCAAGCAGCCGCGGTAAAATCGTTACTATATTTTTAGAAACTTTTTTTCAGCGTTGTGTAGAGTATGATTTCACAGCACAAATGGAAGAAAAGCTTGATTTAATCTCAAATGGACATGCAGATTGGAAAAAAGAATTGAGCCATTTTTGGGTGCCATTTTTTGGTCATGTAAACTCTGTCAAGCAAATGACGCATGATGAAGTTTTCAGCGGCATTCACGATTTGGTAATCGATTGGTTTTGTTCAGAAGAAGGAAAAAAAGAGGTGAATACGAAATGTCCTATTTGCTCTGATGGCATATTGAAATTGAACTTTGGGCGAACAGGAGTGTTCCTTGGATGTTCTAACTATCCTGAATGCAACCATACAAAAGAAATTACGGGCAGTAATGACAATTCAGAATATCCAAAAAGTTTAGGTATAGATGATATAACAGGACAAGAGGTAGTAATTAAAAAAGGTCCTTTTGGGCTTTACCTGCAGTTTAATAATGAGTCAGAAAAGAAAAAAGCGGTTTCTATACCAAAAGATATAAATGTTAATGAGATTGATCTGAGCACCGCTACTCAATTACTTTCCTTGCCGAAAGTAATCGGAGAACACCCTGAAACCGGAAAGGAAGTAAAAATAGGCCTTGGACGATTCGGGTACTATATTTTCTATGATGGTAGATACTTTTCTCTTAAGAAAAGCTCCAAAGAGGTGCTGAATACAGAATTGAGCGAAGCTGTACAAATTATTGCAAACAGTCCACGCAAAGAGTTAAAATCTCTCGGAGTTAATGAAAAAGGAAAAGAAGTTTTCATCTGCAACGGTAGGTATGGATTCTATATAAAATGCGGTAAAACAAACGTTGCTTTGGGCAAGAGTGCAGATATTGAGAGTATAGATTTGAAGAAGGCTTTAGAGTTGATTAAGAATAAAAAGTAGACTTCTTGCATAACCATATGACGAGCTTTTATTGGGAATAGAAATGAAAAAACTTGCTTGACGCCATTTGTTGTAAACTCACTTTTTCTTGATTTTTTGGTTTATCTTGTCTACCTATTTTGCCACTCTGCTAAACGGATACCTACTGAATAACAGTAAGATTTTTCAATCCTGTTCCACAGCAAATTTTAATGCCATGTGAGTAGTTATAGTGCTGTTAACAATCAAAATGATAAAAATTAACATGGTGATTAGTAGTGTATAAATGTTCAAGGACAAATTTTCAAATTGAGTTAGCATTTTAAAATACACAAAGGTTGGCATTATCATTGGCAAAACAAGAATTTGCGATACTCCTGATGCTAAGTTGTTTCGACCAATCATCAATGCATTTCCAGTAGCTGAAATATTAATGATTATCAGCGTATTAAATAATAAAGACACTCCAACTGCCATTGAGTGTTCAATACTATTGCCTAGAACTGCAAAGCTGAATATGGAAGAAATTACTGAAATCGGTAGCCCAAATAATAACCAGTGAGCGAAAATTTTATAAGCAACTATAAACCTAGAAGAGAGTGGCTGTACAAAGATTTGCTCTAATATTCCATCATGATAATCAGATGTAAACAAATTATTTGTAGAGATCTGCAAAACAAATGTAGCACATATCCATGTTAATGTTAACATAACTTCTTGTTTATTGTTGTTTTCAAGTATAAATGAAGATAAATTTAACATTATAATAAAAATACATACTATATAGGTAAGGTTCTTACTATCTATTACTAATTTTTTTACTAAGTTGATCATACTAGGCTTTTAAATGTTTATTATAAATTATAGTGTTTACTTTGAGGGTAGTATAATTTTTTGTTCATAAGTTATATAGGTTTTATTATTTTTTTGATAATGCAATTATGGAAAAGTTACCGAAAATAAAGTTACCAGAGGATTACACTCCTTCAGAAGATGAAGAATATATGAGCGTAAAACAACTGGAATACTTCAGCTTAAAGTTACAATCAATACTTGCTGAGTTGGAGAAACAAGAACTAGAAGATAATAGTATTGATACATACTATTCTGATGGAGATAGTGGAAATGAGGAATTAATCAAGCGCCGAAAAGATAGAAAAGAAAAGATTAAGGAGGCGTTAGAAAAAATAAAATTAGGCACTTATGGTTACTGCGATGGAACAGGAGAAGAAATAGGAGTCGAAAGACTTAAAGCTAATCCGCTTGCTATATATTGTATTGAAGAGCAAGAGAGAGTAGAAAAAGAAAAGAACGTGTACAACATTAATGATTAATTTACACATAAGTGGTGAGCCATTGGGCTTCAAGAGGAGCAAGAGGCGCTGAAGTATGTTATGCTATAAAGAAAGTGGAAAATTGGACATTCTCAACTCGACTCCTGCAGATTAAAAATTAAGTTGAATTAAAAATTGGGTTTGACGCAGTTTTTTCCCATAGTTTAAGAAATTAAAAATTTAACGATTAGAATTATAATTACAAACCACAGTAAAAAATAGACTTTTCCATTTGATTTATTTTTAACTTGGATGTTTTCTAATTTTTTATCAGCTATTAGGTTTAATTTTTCTATAAGGCTAAATATCCCTTGGATTGTTTTTACAGGATAAGAATTTCTAATTTTTTCCCTATACCCTATTTTACTTTCATGTTGACTGCTTATCCACGCTTCAACTACTTTCCACATATTGATTTCTGGGTAGATCTTTCTACATGTCCCTTCCAGTAAAATCATAGTTTTCTGCAGCAATAACAATTGTGTTTGAACTTTCATATCAAAATCACCAGTTATTTTTAATAGCTGAGCAAGTAAACTAGCAAATGAAATCTTCTGTATAGGCTGCCCAATAACAGGTTCACCTATTGCTCTGCAAGCTGTGACAAAATTTCTATGCTGTGATGAAACGTAACCAGCTTTAAAGTGCATTTTTGCAACGTGATCATAATCCCGATTTAAAAAGCCTTTGAGTATCTCTATAACGTAATAGCATGTCTCACGATCTATTCTACCCATGATTCCACAATCCAGGACAATAATATTGTTATTACTATCAACCATTAGATTTCCAGGATGCATATCAGCATGAAAAAAACAATCCCTGTATACCTGATTACAAAACGATTCTATAAGGTTGATAGCTATTTGCTTATGATTATTCAGTTTTTCAATTTCGTATATTGGCGTTGCTTCTATCCATTCTAATGTTAAAACCTTTCTTGAAGTTCTATTCCAATCTACTTCAGGTACATAAAAACCTCTGTCATCTTTTGTGTTTTCCTTTAACTCCGAAGAGTGAGCAGCTTCAAAGCGTAGATCTAACTCTACTCGGCAAATTTCAGCAAAAGTTTTGACTAACTCAATTGGTTTCAGCCTTTTTGATTGTTCGCTAAATTTTTCTGCAATTTCCGCAAACCAAGAAAGCATCTTTATATCCCTTGAGAATGTTTTCTCAATATTTGGCCTTAAAACCTTCACAGCAACTTCCTTACCCTCAGTTGTAACTGCTCTATGCACCTGAGAAATCGATGCTGCTGCAATTGGCTTTTCAGAAAAGCTTGAAAAAATGTCGCTCAATTTACAATTAAACTCACTTTCTATAGTTTTAACTGCTATTTTATGTGAAAATGATGGCAATCTATCACATATCAATAACAAGTTATTTGTTATATCCTCATTTAAAACATCAGTACGTGATGAGATAGACTGCCCAAACTTAATGAACACCGGACCTAATTTTTCAAGAGCACACTTTAGCTTATGGCCTTGTATTTTATTTATTGATTTTTTTGATGATGGAAGTAAATAAGGTAATATATTGTAACGTGTCAGCACTGTAGTTATGTGCAGAAGAAGCAAAATATTTTGAATCATTTTGCTGCGTAACTGCTAAATATTTCATTGAGGGTTCTGTTTTTCATAATCTCATCAGGCTTGCCTTGGCAATAGATAGTATTATTTATACAAATTACGTAATCTGAGGATGGTAGAGCAGAGTTAAGATCATGAGAAGTCATAAGAATCGATACCAATCGTTTTTTTGCTATTTTATTTATAATATCATAAAATTTAGCCCGCGCGTTAATATCCATTGCACTGACTGGTTCATCTAGAATGATCAAGTCAGGCTCTGCAATTAAACAACGTGCAAGCAGTAGTAGTTGTGTTTGCCCTGCAGAAATTTCTAACACTTGATTCTTCAAAATGTTACCGATACCAACCAACTCTATCGCTTCTGCAATAATGGATTGATTTTTCTTTAGTCTTTTCAAGGAGCTATTTAAAAGGAAATATTCAACTGTTATTGGCATCAAATTACTAATACTAAAATTTTGCGGCATATAGCCAATTTTTATGTTGTCAGCAAATATGATATTACCGGTACAGCTTTTATTTATGCCAGCAATTGCTTTCACTAAAGAGGTTTTACCTCCACCATTTGGACCAAGTATTGTAATTATGTCTCCTCTTTCTATGAACATATTGATATTGTCAAGGACTCTTTTACCATCATAGGTGAGAGCAAGATTTTCTATTTTTAGAACACGATTATTGACATTATTCAATTTATTGACAAAATTTAACTTCTTCTCAACGTTTATATGAGACATTTACTGACTTTTTTTCTATTACTTTCATTTACACTATACTATAATATCGCCTTTTCATCCAATTTAAAAGTTGTAGCTACAATCAAACCTATCCACTCACTTGTAGCTTCTGTTACAGAAGGGATTTTAGAACCGGAATTGCTTGGCTATGCAACATCTGCGCATAATTATATATTAAAGCCATCTGATGCGAGTAATTTAGAATCAAGTGACGTTATATTTTATGTTGACGATAACTTAGAGACGTTTGTTCAAACTTTCGCCAAAAATAATAAAGAACTAGCGCAATTGTCAAAGGCAATCAACCTACTTCCTACTCGGCCACATTCATTTTCTAGAAAAATCACTCACATTCAAGATGAAAAAGATTTACACATTTGGCTGAGTCCCGAAAATGCAAAGAGCATGATACTTTTTATAAGTGCAACATTGTCTAACATAGATAAAGAAAATTTCCATCGATACAACTCTAATGCAACAAAAGCTATAAAGAAAATAGACCAAGAAGTAAAAGAAATCGTGAAAGAACTGAATGATTTTAAAAATCAAAAATACATCGTCACTCACGATGCTTATCAATATTTTGAAAAATATTTTGGTTTGAATCACCCAAGCGCCATCCTTTCTATAGAAGAGGATTCGTACATAGGTATGAAGAGTTTAATGAAGCTAAAAAAGATAATCAAGGAAGAAAACGTTAAATGTATATTTGCTCATTCACAAGAAGATAGCATAAAGCCTAATGCTCTTTCTAATGACGCAAAAATGGTAGTCCTTGATCCTATTGGATCAGACATAGAGCCTGGAAAAGATGCATATCTAGCTATAATCAATAGCATTGCACAAAATTTCAAATCTTGTTTTGTTGAGTAATAAGTTCCCTTTTAGCTTACTGTTTTATTGTTCTGCAAATCAAGAAGAAGTGAGTTTACAACAAATGGTGTCATTCCAGTCTGGAATCCAGCTTTTTCATAATCATCAAAAGGTTGTATTTTAACATAAAACGGCTACTTTTATGCTTACTAACTTAATAAAATTCCTGGATCCCAGACTGGGATGACATCGTAGGGGTGCTGGCCTGATAACCGTCATCCTGCTACTTGTTAGCGGGATCTAGAGATACCGCGAATGAATCGCGGTATGACGGTTCGCGGCTGCATGACGATAAGGTTTATACCTTGTCATCCCAGTGCTTGACACCGGGATTGATTTATCTTGTCTACCTTATTTTGCCACTCCGCTGAACGGATACCATATTATGCAGGTTTAGAATTATGCTTTATTCTTACGTTTATGTCTTGATTCAATGCAACCAATAAATTAAGCAAGTATTCTAAGGAGAACCCTTCGACTTTTGATCTATTGATTTGAGATACTTTAGGTTGATCAATCTTTAGAGCGTTTGCTGCTTTTTTCTGTGTTTTGTACTTCTTACCTATTAATTGTGCAATGACCTTTATTAATTTCAGTTTTGTATCTTTTACATCCCCCAACTCTACTATTATAGGATAACTTAATTGTAAATTTTGCATAATAATAAAATTCCTTATAAAAAAACTACTTTAATTTTTCTTCTTTAAATAATACGTGCCTTCTGACTACTGGGTCATACTTTCTAAACTCCAGTTTTCTGGTGAGCTTTTTTGGATTACGCTTTTTTACATAAAAATAGCCAGTTGATTTTTCTTCACCAGCTTTTGTTATCTTGATTGCAGTGCTGACTAACTTAACGAGCAAAGAAGCATTTTTTTTCGCCATACTTATAATGATATAATAAATTCTATGCGAGTTTATTACGCAAAACACTAAAAGTCAACCGAATAATGCAGATCGTAAAATTCTTGACAATCAACAGTGCATTAAGTAGTATGAAATTAACTTCAGAATGAAAAGCAAACGGTAAATAAGTGGCAAATAGTGGCAAAAGGTTATTATTGATAGAAAATTCTGCCTGTTTTAATGAGGTAAGAGTTGCCTTATCAGTTAATAATAAGGTTG
Source organism: Wolbachia endosymbiont of Aedes albopictus (assembly GCF_024804185.1). NCBI lineage: Bacteria > Pseudomonadati > Pseudomonadota > Alphaproteobacteria > Rickettsiales > Anaplasmataceae > Wolbachia > Wolbachia endosymbiont of Aedes albopictus. The sequence continues at coordinate 288,765 of NZ_CP101657.1, read as the reverse complement.
TAGAATTTGAACAAGAATTCAAGGAAAAAAAACAATTAAGAGGTAATATATACGTTGCTTATGTAAAGCGTATAGAGCCTTCTTTGCAAGCTGTATTTATTGAATATGGAAAAAACAAGCAAGGTTTTTTATCTTTTTCCGAGATATCTCTAGATTACTTCAATATTCTAGAAAAAGAAAAGGAAACTATCTTTGAGGGCTACTCAAATGACGATTGTACAGAAGAAGCCCCAGCAAATGTTTCTTCAGATTCTGCAGCTAGTAAGAATGTTAACGAGTCAGGTAGTGGTTTTGTAAGAGAGGTACCTTTATATAAAAAATACAAATTACAAGATGTTATTTCAGTAAATCAAAAAGTATTGGTTCAGCTAACTAAAGAGGAACGAGGCAATAAAGGAGCTTCATTTACAACATACATAACTTTAGTGGGTAGATACTGTGTTTTCATGCCAAATTCCATAAGTAAAGGTGGAGTGTCTCGTAGAATTGAAGATGCTAATGTCAGAAAGCAGTTAAAGGATATACTGAGTTCAATAAGCTTACCAAAAAGATCAGGTTTAATAATAAGAACTGTTGGTTCAGGAAAAAATAAGAAAGAAATTGAGCAGGATTACAATTACTTATCCTCATTATGGCAGAGCATTCAAAAAAATGCCTTCTCTGTAAATGCTCCATCATTAATTTACAATGAAGCAGATGTAATTATGAGATCTGTTCGTGATTTTTGTAGTGATGGTATAGAAGTTATAGTGTCTGGAAAGGAAGCTTTTGAAGCAGTTAGGCAATATGCTAACAATGCACTAAAAGGTGGTAAGTTGCGCTATAGATTGTATAGAGGTTGTGTTCCTATCTTTACCTACTACGGAATAGAAGACCAAATTTCTGAGTTATATAGCAATAGAGTAGAATTGCCATCTGGTGGGTCTTTGATAATAACTTTAACTGAGGCGTTTGTTTCAATAGACGTAAATTCAGGAAAGATGACAGGAGAAGATAGTATAGAAGAAACAGCTTATAGAACCAACATGGAAGCAGTACCTGAAATATCAAGACAGGTAAATCTTAGAGGCCTATCAGGATTAATAGTAGTCGATTTTATTGATATGTTGAAATATCAGTATTGCAGAGCTGTTGAGTCTGCTATAAGGCAAGCGTTTAAAGATGATAAAGCTAAGGTTCAATTTAGCTACATAAATGACTTTGGTTTAATGGTATTTTCAAGACAAAGAATTAAATCAAATATACAAGAAATTAATACTACAGAGTGTTTACACTGCAAAGGTACTGGAAGAGTAAAATCAAACGAAGTAATTGTTGCATCGATACTAAGGGACTTACAACATATTGCTAATAAGAATCGAAATAAGTCTTTTGATTTAGTAGCGCACAGTGCAGTTATAGCGCACATTTTTAATAACAAACGCAATACAGTTTCTACAATCGAAAAAGAGTTTAATATTACATTGAACGTTAATGTTGATAACAGTTTAGATGTAAACACATTTGTTTTAAAACAAGGAGATGATGTTAATTTAAACGATTATAAGCCATTACAGAACTCTGGATACCAAATTGGTGATAGCAGCAATGAAGAAGTTGATAATTCAAATAAACTACGAAGCAATTTTTGGCTGACTAAGTGGCTTTCGCGCCTTTTAAGTTCTAATAACTAATTAGAAACCTAAATTGGGCTTGTAATTAATGAGTCCTATACTTATATATTCTTGTATCAGATAACATTTACAATGGGGTACTCATTATGGCAAGAGCAATAGGTATAGATCTCGGGACAACAAATTCTTGTGTTGCAATAATGCAGGGCAAAGATACAAAGGTAATAGAAAATAAAGAAGGGGCAAGAACTACTCCGTCTATAGTCGCATTCACTTCATCAGGAGAAAAATTGATTGGTGCTCCAGCAAAAAGGCAAGCAACCACCAATGCAAGTAATACCTTTTTTGCTACTAAGAGATTAATAGGCCGCCAATACGGTGATTCTGAAATGAAAAATCTAAACGTGCCGTATAAAGTGTTTGCAGCAAAAAATGGTGATGCATGGGTTAAAACCACTGATAATAAAGAATACTCCCCTAGTCAAATTGGTGCATTTATACTACAAAACATGAAAGAGGCAGCAGAAGCTTATCTTGGAGAGGAAGTAAAAGATGCTGTGATAACAGTGCCAGCATACTTCAACGACTCTCAACGTCAAGCAACAAAAGATGCAGGAAAAATCGCCGGATTAAATGTACTCAGAATAGTAAATGAACCGACTGCCGCAGCGCTCGCTTATGGTCTTGATAAGAAACATGGGCACACAATAGTGGTGTATGACCTTGGTGGTGGTACATTTGATGTCTCAATACTTGAAATAGGTGAAGGGGTTTTTGAAGTAAAGGCTACAAATGGTGACACTCATCTTGGAGGTGAAGACTTTGATAACGCAATAGTGAGTTATTTACTAGATGAATTCAAGAAAAATAATGGCGTTGATTTGAAAAATGATCCAATGGCTATGCAAAGAATCAAAGAAGCTGCTGAAAAAGCGAAAATTGAATTATCAAGTGCAATGGAAACGGAAATAAATCTACCGTTTATTACAGCTGATGCAAGTGGTCCAAAACACTTAAATATGAAATTAACGAGAGCAAAACTTGAAAGCTTAGTGAATGGTTTAATCGAAAGAACTATGGCTCCTTGTAAAAAAGCTCTTGAAGATGCTGGTTTGTCTGCTAGTCAAATTGGCGAAGTAGTTCTCGTTGGTGGCATGACTCGTATGCCAAAAGTCATAGAGAAAGTTAAAGAATTCTTTGGCAAAGATCCACATAGAGGAGTAAATCCTGATGAAGTTGTAGCAATTGGAGCTGCAATACAGGCGGGGATCATTCAAGGTGATGTAAGAAATGTGTTACTACTTGATGTGACTCCACTTTCTCTTGGTATTGAAACTCTAGGAGGAGTATTTACTCCACTTATTGAACGTAATACTACTATTCCCACTAAAAAATCTCAGGTGTTTTCAACTGCAGAAGATAACCAAACAGCCGTTACAATTAAGGTACATCAAGGTGAAAGAAAATTGGCAGTTGACAACAAGTTACTTGGTCAGTTTAGTTTGGAAGGGATACCTCCTGCTCCTCGTGGAGTTCCTCAGATCGAAGTAACATTTGACATAGATGCAAATGGAATAGCACACGTTTCTGCAAAAGATAAAGCTACTGGAAAAGAGCAAAAAATAAGCATTCAATCTTCAGGTGGGTTATCTGATGATGAAATAAATCGCATGGTGAAAGAAGCTGAAGAAAAAGCACAAGAAGATGAGAAGCGCAAAAAGTTTATTGAGGTGAAAAACCAAGCAGATAGCTTAGTCCATTCTACAGAAAAGTCTCTGACAGAGTATGGTGATAAAGTTTCACCAGAAGATAGATCTGCTATTGAAAATGCAGTTAACGAATTAAAAGAAGTTAGTAAATCTGATAACATTGATGACGCTGATTCAATACAGCAGAAAGTCACTAATCTTTCTCAATTATCTATGAAACTTGGAGAAGCTATGTATCAAGCACCTCAGCAGCAACAAAGTGATAGTTCTGCTGATTCATCCACAACAAATGAGGGAGAAAAAGTAGTAGATTCTGATTATCAAGACATAGATAATAAAGAAGAGAATAAGTAATTGTATATTGTTATATCACTTTTCCTGTCACTACAGTATCAGCTACTTGGATGACAAGAGGAGCGTATTGTTGCTTAAAGAAACCATTATGGATATTATTAAAACAATAGAAGAAAAAATACGCGATTCGATAGATGTAATTGATATCAACATTATCGATGAATCAGTAAAGCATGCTGATCATTATTTTGCTTCATCTTCAACATTACCTTCGCACATTGAATTAATATTAATATCTGACGGCTTTATTGGAATGAGCATTCTAAAAAGACATAAGTTGATTTATGAGTTATTGAAGGGTGAGATAGAGCTAATACATGCAATTTCTCTTCACTTGTATACGCAAAACGAGTACAATTTAAAAAATAAATAATAAAAATGTGAAGGAAGAGTCTATATTAGTTAAAGCAGGAAGAAAATTTAATGACTATAAAGGTTCTATGAATCCGCCAGTTTATCATTCTTCTACCATATTATTTCCTACTTACAAGGACTACTTAAATGCAGCAAATGGAGAAAGTATATACGATGTAATCAACGATGGTGTTGCAAGGGATTATAGCTACAGTAATGTTGGTACTCCTACTGTTCATTATCTTTCAAATGCACTTGCTGAAATTGAAGGGAGTGGACAAGCGCTTATTTATCCTTCCGGACTATTTGCACTTACTTTTGCTATTTTGACTTTCACTAAAGCGGGTTCGCATGTTTTAATACAAGATAATAGTTATTACCGACTTAAGAGATTTGCAGAAAATGAGCTACCAAAAAGAGGAATAGAAGTAACTTTTTATGATCCAACACAGGATATAACTGATTTAATTCAGAGTAATACTTCATTGATAATGATCGAGACTCCTGGTTCTGTAGCGTTTGAGATTTCAAATGTAGAGCATATAGTAAAAGTTGCTAAAGGACGTGGAATCGTAACCATTTGCGACAATTCATGGGCCACTCCTTTGTTATTTAAGCCGCTTGATTATGGAATTGATGTTGCGCTATATGCGGTGACAAAGTATCTAGCCGGTCACTCAGACTTATTGATGGGGGCTATTATTGCTGAAGGTGAAATTTTTAAATTGCTTTATGAGAGCTATAAAAATTATGGAGTAACCATTCAATCGCACGACTGCTACCTTGCACACAGGGGACTAAGAACACTGCACACACGTATGAAAAGGCACCAGAATACAGCAATGGAAGTGGCAAAGTGGCTAGAAAAACATTCAAAAATCAAAAAAGTTTTGTATCCAGCACTTCCCTCCCATCCTCAACACGAATTATGGAAAAGTTACTTCAAAGGAGCAAGCGGCACATTCAGTGTAGCACTAGATAGAGAATATTCATGTGAAGAACTAAGCTGCATAGTTGATCATATGAAAGTTTTTAGTATTGGTGCTTCTTGGGGAGGGTGCGATAGTTTAATATTACCAATAGATCGTAGATCTATGTCAAGATCTGTAATGAATTCAGATTATGGTGGAAGTTTTATACGGATATTTTGTGGACTGGAAGATCCTGAAGATTTAATCTCTGATTTAAATGCTGCACTAGCAAGGTTGCCATGTTTGAACACTAAAACTGGCAGAGTAAAACATGAAACTGAGAGAATTACTGCATAACATTATTGATGTTAACTTTGACGTTGAAATCAAGGGCGTTACATGTAATCCCAAGAGAGTCAAGGAAGGTTATCTTTTCGTTTGTGTATCTGCTCAGCGCATGACGCTGGAATCTAGAAAACCAGCACGTGTCCAGATTCTTCTTACTGGATCGCAGTATCACGCACACGACTGTGTAGACGTTGTCATACAAGGAACCAAAAAAGATGTCATCCCAGTGCTTGACTACTTGGATCCAGAAAATTTAATTGCAAATGAACACACTAAGCAATTGCATAATAAAAACTGGATTCCAGTGTCAGCTACTTGCATGACAAATACTCCGAGTTTTGCAGTGCTTGACCACCCCAACCCTCAAGAAATATACAGCAAAATAGTCAGCAGGTTTTATCGATTCAAACAGCCCAAGTATGTTGCTGCTGTAACGGGTACGAATGGTAAAACTTCAGTAGTAGAATTTTGCCGTCAGATCTGGCAGAATGCTGGCTATAATGCTGCCTCTATTGGAACACTTGGAACATGCATCAATAATGGTAGAAAAGGTAATAGCAACAGTCTTACAACTCCAGATGCGGATGACCTTTACGCAACATTACGTGATGTAAGTAATAAAAACGTAGAGCACTTAGCATTGGAGGCTTCAAGTCATGGGATTGATCAATACAGAATCCATGGATTAAAGTTGAGTGCTGCAGCTTTTACTAATTTCTCGCAAGATCATTTAGATTACCATAAAAATCTTGGTGAATATTTAGAAACTAAAAAAAGGTTGTTTTACGAGGTATTACCAGAAGGAAAAACAGCGATTTTAAATGCAGTTATAGATGAATACGGCGCATTGCTTAAAATAGCTGAAAAACGCAGCAACAAAGTTATCACCTATGGGAAAAAAGGCTCTGATATTACTTTGTTAAAGCAAACACCAGCACCAAACGGTCAACATCTTGCAATTAAAATTGGCGATGAAATTTATGACATGTTTTTTCCGGTTCTGGGGCAATTCCAAGCATATAATCTGTTGTGTGCAATGGGTATAGTTACCTCGTCTGGACTGAATTACAGGGAAATATGCGTAGAAAAACTCGTTTCTCCACCAGGAAGAATGGAAAAAGTGAAACCTTTTGCATTTGTGGATTACGCTCATACTCCAAGTGCGCTTAAACAAGCCCTATTGTCTTTAAAATGGCACTTCAATAAAAAAATAATTCTAGTTTTTGGTTGTGGTGGCAATCGTGATCAAACAAAACGCGCAGAAATGGGTAAAGTAGCACAAATGTATGCAGACAGAGTGATAATCACGGATGACAATCCGCGTGATGAGAATCCTGCAGAAATTCGTCGTGGTATTTTACTACATTGCCCTGATGCGCTAGAGATAGAAGATAGAAGAGAAGCTATAGAGAAAGGAGTAGATATTGCCTATAACGAGGGTATGATTCTGCTAGTTGCAGGAAAGGGGCACGAAAGATTTCAAATCATAGGGAATCAAACCTTTGAGTTTAGTGATGTTGAGGTTATTAAAAATCACGTTTTAACATGCTGATTTTCACAATCATTCACCGTTCTTGCAAGCGATAGCACTCTCACTTCTTTTGCACCGGAGTTTAAAATTTCTTGAGAGCAAGATCTTACAGTTGCTCCGGTTGTTACAACATCATCAACTAATATCACGATTTTATTTTTGATAATTTCTTTGTTGCTTCTTTTAAAAGCCTTCTTTAAGTTTTTTTCACGCTGTTTAAGTGAAAGACCAGCTTGAGGTGCAGTATGGCGAAGACGTTTTATTGCAAATGGTGTATAGGATAAATTGGACAACTTACTCAACTCTTTTGCAAGCAATGCTGCTTGATTATATTTACGTTTAAACAAGCGCATTTTATGTAACGGTATAGGAATTATGACTTCTGCGTTCTGAAACGTATCCTGATTAGCTTGGTATATCCACTTTGCATAGATTTTTACGTAATTCAAATTATCAAAAAATTTGAAATTTATAATCATGTTTTTACTATGTTGATCATAAGCAAAAACTGATCTTAATACTTTAAACGGTGGAGGATTGATGATGCACTTACCACACGTATGAATATTGTCTGAGATTACTACGCCACAAACATTGCAGTAATGCTTAGTTAGAAAATTGATTTTTTTGTTGCATTCACTACACAGATTAAGATTTTCATCAATGATATATTCGCAACTTACGCATACGTTCGGAAATATAAGATTTGTAGCTTTTTTTAGTAAGAGAAAGTTCACAACTCATGAATTAATTAAATATATTATAAGATAATTTATATAGTATAGCTAAAGTAACTTGTGCTTACACTCTTTCACTTTTTATTTCATCTCAATGTAATTCAAACTGAGCCACTGCTGAGTGCTGTAGCTAGTGCAAGTCAGGTTTTCCTACGTCATACCGCCGCGGTATCTCTAGATCCCGCTAACAAGCAGCGGGATGACGGTTTATCAAATCGTCGGTAAACCTAAGTCACTTTAGTTATAGTATCAAACATAAAGGTGACAATATTATGCTGGCTGCTAAAATAGCACCAAGTGCACACAATGAATACACTTTCTCTGCCCTGTAACCCACGTTTATCATTGTTTTTATAATACTTGTTATAATCGTCTTTACTTCCAGCTCCACAAATTACATCTTTCACAGGGCCTAATACATTATCAACATAATGTACAGACTTATAGAAACTATTTTCTGGAACTAGTGTGCAATCTTCTGCTCTCTTAGCAGGTACAACTCCATATTCAACGTACCTTCTAAAGTATCGATATTCTTATCTCCAAATCATAAATATGCAACCTAGCCTAATATAATTAAGAAATAGTTTATAATAAATATGTTTTAAGATGCCTGCCTGTAACACTTTCTGGAATTTTTGCCACTTCTTCTGGAGTTCCAGTAGCAATCACTTCTCCGCCTTTTATTCCTCCCTCTGGTCCGATATCTATTATATAATCTGCAGTTTTGATAACATGCAAATTATGCTCGATAACTATAACAGTGTTTCCCAGATCGACTAATCTATGAAGTATTTTTAGTAAGTTATTTATATCTTCAAAGTGTAATCCAGTTGTTGGCTCATCAAGAATATACAATGTTCTTCCGGTAAATCGTTTTGATAGCTCTTTAGACAGCTTTATTCGTTGTGCTTCACCCCCAGACAACGTTGTTGACGACTGCCCGAGTTTTATATAGCCAAGCCCCACTTCCTGCAAAGAAATCAACTTTTCTTTTACCATTGGAAGGTTTTCAAAAAAATCACAAGCCTGATCTATCGTCATATCAAGCACATCAGAGATTGATTTTCCTTTATAAGTAACTTCCAATGTTTCACGATTATACCTTCGCCCTTTACACTGCTCACACTTCACATAAACGTCCGGTAGAAAATGCATCTCTATCTTTAAGTGCCCATCACCTTTACAAGCCTCACACCTTCCCCCTCTGGTATTAAATGAAAATCGACCTATATTATATCCCCTTGCTTTTGACTCCGAAAGACCTGCAAACCAATTTCTTATATGAGTAAACATACCGACATATGTTGCTGGATTTGACGAAGGAGTTCTACCAATTGGCGATTGATCAACTTCTATAACTTTATCTATATATTCAAGGCCTTCTATTCTATCACACCGACCATACCGTGCAGACGAATGATGTATCTTATGTGCTGAATATTTATATAACGTTTCTATGACTAAACTTGATTTTCCCCCTCCTGATATTCCAGTAACACAAATAAGATTCCCTATAGGAAATTTAACGTTCACATTTTTTAAGTTATTTTCACATGCATTTATTACTTTTATGAACTGAGTTGCTTGCTTTCTTCTCCTTGGAATTAAAATTTTTTTCTCTCTACTCAAATATTGCCCTGTTATGCTCCCTGAATTTCTTTGCACCTGGTCTGGTGTTCCTTCTGCAACAACTTTTCCACCATTTACGCCAGCTCCAGGACCAATATCAATTGCATAATCAGCAGCCATTATTGTATCTTCATCATGCTCAACAACGATTACAGTGTTACCCATGTCTCTCAAGTTTTTCAGTGTAGCAATTAACCGATCATTATCGCATTGATGAAGGCCTATCGAGGGTTCATCAAGCACATACAGCACTCCTGTTAAACCAGAGCCAATTTGCGAAGCAAGTCTAATCCTCTGGCTCTCACCGCCAGAGAGAGTGCTAGATTCTCGATCGAGCGTTAGGTAATTCAACCCTACATTCTTTAAAAATGTTAGCCTCTTGATTATTTCACTTAGTATTTTATTTGAGATTTGCTTCTGTTGTTCTGTTAGCTTGTCTGGCAAATTTTCAAACCACTTAAGGGATTTATCGATGCTGAGCCCTGATATTTCACCTATATGGTTGCTATCAATTTTTACTGTAAGTGCTTCTTTTTTCAATCTATAGCCAGTGCATTCCTTACAGTGAGTGACAGAGCAATATCGTTCGACAAGTGTTTCATCATAATCCATCTGACGTTCTAGGATACTGACCAAACCTTGAAATTTATCGGAGCCAAAGAGTATCATATCTTTTATTTCTTGATCTATGTTCTTCCATGGAATATCAAGGCTAAATTTGTAGTTTTCAGCCAGTGATAGAATTGCATTTTTTAGAAATCCATAACTTGTGTACATTTGACGTGCTGTTTGCCCTACTGGCTTTAAAGCACCTTCAGATATTGAGAGCGTTTCATCTGGCACTATCAGCTTTACATCAATAGCCAGCTTTTTACCAAGCCCATTACACGAACAACATGCACCGTAAGGGCTGTTAAAAGAAAATAATCTTGGTTCTATTTCCTCAAGAGAGAAACCAGACTCGGGGCATGCAAAATTCTCTGAAAAAGTCAGAATTTGACCATTATTATACTCAGAATTATGGTTGTCAGGTAGGTTCACTACTTCTACATACATTAGACCATTACCAAGTTTTAGTGCGGATTCTATACTACTTGGCAGTCGATTTCCTATATCGTCCAATATTGATATTCTATCTGCAACCACAAAAACGTCGTGTTTCTTGTTCTTATCGAGTTTAGGCAAATCATCTACATTGTACACTTCACCATCTATTTTTAGCCTTACATAACCTTGCTTTTTAATTTCCAATATCTCTTTGAGATGTTCTCCCTTTCTACCACGCACAACAGGAGCAAGTATATATATTTTAGTTTCTAAAGGTAACGCAATTATAGTATCTACAATTTGAGATACAGTTTGCTTTGTTATCGGTAATCCAGTTACAGGTGAATAAGGAACTCCTATTCGTGCATACACTAAGCGCAAGTAATCGTAAATTTCGGTAACAGTTCCAACCGTCGACCTTGGGTTTTTTGAAATTGATTTCTGATTAATGGATATTGCAGGAGAGAGACCTGTAATCGACTCAACATCTGGTTTATCCTGAATGTTGAGAAATTGACGCGCGTAAGCTGATAGGCTTTCAACATACCGGCGTTGGCCTTCTGCATAAATCGTATCAAACGCAAGACTAGATTTACCAGAACCACTTAGCCCAGTTATAACAACTAGCTTATTTTTCGGTATATTGACATCTACACCTTGCAGATTATGTTCCCTTGCACCCTTAACTCTTATAAAATCGTCCATATTATACTATATAACGTATTTTAGCCATTATAGCCTTAAAACACATGAATTTACAGTGATATATTGATTTTTTCAACTGTTACAGAAAATTAGGCAGTGTTTGATAAATCGTCATTCCGCTACTTATTAGCGGCTGAGATACCGCGACGGTATGACGGTTAAGTAGACCAGTGTCCCCCATGATGTCATCCCAGTGTCAAACACACAACTGTACGAACGTTGTAGTTTGGGCCACCAGTGCCCAGACACTGGTTCTATACAACTTAATTAAAAACGTTTGTTTTAGCGTAAGACAACTACCTTTAGCTCATCAGCTCAGTTATAAGTAAAATTTCTGGATTCCAGACTGAAATGACACCATTTGCTGTCTTCAAAAATGAATGTTCGTACAGCTATGTGTCAAGCACTGGGATGACACCATTCTTTTTTCTGGATTCCAGACTGGAATGACACCTCCCTGATAGGCTCAAATCATAATGTTTGTACAGTTGTGGGTTTAGGCTACCTATAAATTCTAAACTGTTGTTACGCACCAAATACATCCCCAAGACCCAAAGTCAGTTTAGCTATATCAGAAAACAGGTTATGTGGAAATCTTAAAATACTTCTTGTTCGCCAAGCAAAATAAATACATTCCTACAAACAAGCAGATGCTCAATACTGACGCATAAGAAAACTTAAAAATTAAATCTCTAATATATATTGATAAGCATTTACCTACAGAAAATTTGTATAGTAATCCAACACATACAACAGCACTATCAACCACTGATGCTATAATTAAAGTAATGAAATTTGCCGTATAAAAATTCAACTTGGACTTCAATTTTTCAAAAATAATTATGCTTGAGAGAAGAGAGACTAAAATTGCAGTATATGAAATCAATATCATCAAATTAAAAATTTGCCATTTAAAAACATAACATAGCGCTGTACACACTATTAAGCTGTACGTAGCTTTGCTTTTGCCATAAAATTCAACCATTGAATTTATAACTAAAGCAGCTCCCACAAATAGGGCAGCACATATCATTAATTTATTTGAAGTGTTGAGTAAAGAAAGACTGATAAACAGGAGTATCGATAAAATAGACATAATCAAATTTAATAATATATATTTATTTTAAGTAAATATTGCACGTAGTGAAAGAGTTATTTAGCATAATAAGAAAAATATTTTATATTAGCATGCTACGATAACTATTTTCTCAATCTTTTATCTACTTTTGTAATGTTCTTAATGCTTAAGAAAATTTTTATTATATTCATGTTGAATATTATTTTATTCAAAGTACAAAGAGGAATCTATGAACTATAAGATACAGTTAAAAAAAGTAACCGATTACGAAGTTCATGAACATCAAGGTTATAAACACTATAGGATAACTTCAAAGAAAAATTTAGATCCTGATTCTCATGAAAGAAATTACTATGTAGGCATTAGTCCAGAAGTACAGGGAATGCAGGAAGAGCCTACTGGGCTATATAATTTGCGTATTGCTAAGGATTTTAATGGATCTGGGTATATCGATTATATAGATATTAGACACTTAAATTTAGTACGAGAACCTGAGTATAACGAACAGAGTAGAACTGTAAATGCTGAATTAGAGTTTGCTCAAACAAGCGAACCTACTCAAGTTTTTTCGCATAATTATGGTGGATCCTCTTTGAAGGAATTTATTGATATCTCGATGGATTTAATATAAGCATACGCTTGATATAATAGCCTAAGTTTATTGACCATATCGTAGAAGGTTTGATTATAACTGATTCAGAAATTCTTTAATTTTTGATGCTAATCAAACCTTTTACATGTAAAAACTATAACTATAAGCCAAACTTTCTACTTTCACTTCAATAATATCCTTTATGTTTAGCACCTTTTTCTCTATTACTTTGCCAATACATGAATAAGTCGCATCTTTAAACAACGCTTCAAACCTCTGCTGATTTTGTGGTGCAATAGTAACCAAAATTCTACTTTGCGATTCAGAAAACATTATTATTTTGTTTATTCTGTCTGTATTTTGTGTTTCTCCTATTGGCACTAGTGAAAGATCGATTTCAGCACCAAGGTCTCCTGCAATTAGCGATTTTGCCAGAGCAATAATTAATCCGCCCAAGTTTGGTGCAATTGCAGAGGCAATTATGCCATCTTTTATTGACTGGTTGTAACGCTCATACAACTTCCTAGCGCTCTTTGCATCAACTTTTGGCACGTTGTTATTATCTATTCCACTATATAACTGATATTCAGATCTGCCAAGCTCATCGTGGGTTGTACCAAGCACATATATCAAGTCCCCTGGCATTTTTACATCAAGCGATACCGCATTTTCAATATTTTCTATAATTCCAATTGCTGAGATGAGTAATGAAGGTGGTGCAGAGATTATCACTTTCTCGCCATTTTCATCATATCCCTTGAAGTCATTGAACATACTGTCTTTTCCGGATATGAATGGTGTTTTAAATGCAGTTGCAAAGTCGTAACAAGCCTCTGCAGCTCTCTTTAGCTGCCATAGCCTTTCTGGATTATAAGCATCACACCAGCAAAAATTATCGAGCAACGCTAGATGATTTATATTTCCTCCTGCAGCTACGTAGTTGCGTATGGCAGTGTCAATCGCACATGCTGCCATGTGATAAGTGTCAATTTCTCCATAACTTGAGCCAAATCCTTGCGATTTTACAACACCTTTATTTGAAGAAAGAATTGGCCTTGAGACGATAGCTTCGCTGCACACTCTTCCCTTGCCTTGCAGTGGTTTCAATATTGACGATCCTTGAACCTCATGGTCATATTGCACCACTATGAACTCTTTGCTGCAAATGTTTGGTCTGCTCAGCATTTCTTTTAGTGCAAAGGTGTCATGCAAGCTGGAATCCACTTCACATTCAATTCCACTATTAGATGAGTTTTGGCGTAAAATGTTTGCAGGCTTTACCTGCTGGATCCCAGTGTCAGCTACTTGCATGACAGGAAAGGATACAGCAGACTCCTTAGACCACGGTTTCGTCTGTAAATGCACTTTGGGATTACCGTCATGCAGAAATTCAGTTTCGATGTCCATTATTACTTTCACTTCAGGACATTTAACAACAGCTTTACCACTTTCGTTAAACTCTCCAATCACACAAGCCTCCACATCATGTTTTTTCATGATTTGCTTAAACATAGGAAGATTTTCTTCTGGCACTGCTAAGGTCATTCTCTCTTGTGATTCTGATATCCATATTTCCCACGGAGCCATACCATCGTTTTTAAGGAGAACCTTGCTCAAATCAACTTCGAATCCGTCCTTCCCCATTTCACCGATGGACGATGATAGACCGCCTGCTCCATTATCCGTTATTGCATTATAAAGACCAAGATCTCTTGCTTCTACGACGGCATTGGATAATTTTTTTTGTGTTATAGGGTCACCAATTTGCACAATTGTTGAAGGGCTGTTTCCCGACAATGCCTCTGAAGAAAAAGTTGCACCGTGAATTCCGTCCCTTCCAACTCTTCCACCAATAATTACGATTTTATCGCCGTTTTTAGGCCCTTTGATGTGCGAAGGTACATTATTTATACTGCGCGGAATAATTCCTACGCTGCCAACAAAGACTAACGGCTTCCCACAAAATCTATCGTCAAAATATACCGATCCAAGTTGTGTTGGAATACCAGAGCAATTACCAGCAACATTAACACCGTGAATCACTTCTTTCATTATATATTTTGGCGGTAAGATCTCATCAGTGCGCTCTTTATCCCTATAAAATTTGCCTTTTGCTTCTTTGGCAAAGCAAAAGTAATAGGTATTCATTATAGGCTCTGCGACTTTCCCGAAACCCACTATATCACGATTAACTCCAAGCACTCCGGTCATTGCTCCACCAAATGGATCAAGAGCTGAAGGGCTATTGTGAGTTTCAACTTTATCTACGATTAAGTAATCGTCATTAAAAATTATTCCTCCGGCATTGTCGGAGAAAACTGACACGCATATGTCAGAATTTATCTCACGTGTTGCACGCTTAATATAATGAGCATATAGACCGTCTTTTATTTCATCAATAGGGGAGCAAAAAATATTGTGTTTACAATGTTCAGACCAAGTCTGTGCCAGAGACTCAAGTTCAATATCATATGGATTTCTACCGAGTTTTTTAAAGTAATCCTTTATAGCTTTCATTGCTGCGGAAGAAAGCCCTAAAGTGCCATTACCATCGATTCCATCTCTGCTGATCTTTTCAAGCTCTTGGTCACTCACATTGAGGTCAACAGATTTCGCCCCATTACTACCTGATGTCATTCCAGTGCTCTCTTCTGTCATCCCAGTGCCCTCTCTTGTCATTCCAGTGCTTGACACTGGAATCCAGTTTTCATTATACAACTGCTTGAAATTTTCTGGATCCCAGTGTCGGGGCACTGGAATGACACCAGGTGTTGTATTCAATTTACCATAATATTTCCAGCTATAGTTCTTACAGATAAGTGTGCAATACTCAGTGATAGGGTTGAATTCTTGTTTTATATCATCTTCAGTTGGCAAATTCCCTTGACTTAGAATCAATTTTGAACTTCTTGCTTTGATCTCAATTGGTGTCATTCCAGCCCTTTCGTCCGTCATCCCAGTGCCCCGACACTGGGATCTATAGATTCCAGCGTCACGCGCTGGAATGACAGAGGGGGAAATTTGCATGACAGATGGATCGATATAGCCTTTGCTTATTAAATATTCTGTAATAATTTGTTTTGCTGTGTTGCCTACATTGTCGGTCATGCCAGGTAAAAAGCTTATCTCCAAGCCCCACTTTGCTTGTGGTTCTATGAAGTTATATTGAACTTCTTCAAGGTTTTCATTGTAGGAATAATAACGGCAGTCTTGTATGACTTTATTATAAAATAGCCCACAAATTTCTTCATGTAATTTTGATGGTAATTCTTTGCTTATGTAAATCAAGTAAACATCAACTACCCTTCTGCGGCCAACTTGTTCACATTTATTTAAAACTTCTATTCTGATGTTTGCCATGTAACATTGTGAAAGACTTTAATATATCATAGCATAAGAAACTGCGAGCACATTTATATTTTAAATAATTTCTATACAATAAAAGTATTGTATTAATTGTTACTGTTAGTGGGAAGAGTTTTTACTGTTCATGTGGATGAATCCCTTTTTGATGTGCTGGTTCAGCACATATTTTCTGAATATGAAAGAGAAAAAATTCCCGAGATAAAGATCATACTTCCCTGCAAAAGGGATGTAATAGCGCTGCTGAGTGCGTTCAAGAATTATAACGCTAAAAAATGCATAATTTTGCCAGAGATAGTTTCGCTAGAGAACGTTGATGAGGAGGATTTAATATTAAATCTTGATAGAGTTAAAGTTATCAATCCAACAAAGAGGACGCTGCTACTCATTCAATTCATATTGGAATGGAATAGAAAAAATAATGATAATTTCCCAATTGATTTAGCTTATAGCCTGCCATCATTGCTTCAATCTACCCAAACAATGAATTGTTATCAATTCGATGAACATTCAAAAAAAATAGAGAATTTCATAAGCTTACTCATTGAGAGTTGGAATAAAATTTTAAAAGATTTAGGAGTAGTAGATATATTAGAACATAAGAGTGATTACATAAACAATATGATAATCTCTTTACAAAAAGACCAAAATATAATCTTTGTTGGAATTGGAAAGGATAAGTCGTTAATTAAGGCTATATATGACCTGCCGTTTGGAAAAATAATTTTGCCTAATCTGAATTTGAAAATTAAAGAGAAAGATTGGCAATCACTTGATAAAAAACATTATCAATATTGCCTGAAAGATCTGCTAGGTTATTTAAGTATAGGCAGAGAGGATGTAAGTTTTCTGCCAGAAGCGTGTTCTCCAGTGCCCAGAC
Source organism: Wolbachia endosymbiont of Aedes albopictus (assembly GCF_024804185.1). Classification (NCBI taxonomy): domain Bacteria; kingdom Pseudomonadati; phylum Pseudomonadota; class Alphaproteobacteria; order Rickettsiales; family Anaplasmataceae; genus Wolbachia; species Wolbachia endosymbiont of Aedes albopictus. The sequence continues at coordinate 271,911 of NZ_CP101657.1, read as the reverse complement.
ACTGGGATCCAGAAAACTTAACTTTAAATGAGCGCACCAGGTGGCTGTACAATAGAAACTGGATTCCAGTGTCAAGCACTGGAATGACACCATCTACTACTCAAATTACCTGCAAATTACAATGTTCGTACACTAAAAATCAGAGGGCTGGGATGACAGGAAGTCCTGAGCTAGATTATGTCTTTGATACAACTGCCAACCTGAGCAAAGTTGGTGGTAGATCAATTGGAAATATTGAAGTCATCACTTGTGATTCCAGAGAGGAAGAAGCACAAGTGACATCATTAATTATAGAGAATGAAGGTTATGAAAACGTTTCTTTGGTTGTCTTTGATAAATTACTTGCAGCTCGTATAGCATGTTTATCAAGGCAACACAGTGCTATACCGGAAAATTATCCTTATATAACGCTCCTACTTTATAGTATCGAAGTTTTGACTTCAAATTGGAACAGTGTGTCATTACTTTCGCTCCTTAAACATAGGCTAGTGACTTTTGGTTACACTCAAGAAGAGTACACTCGGATTTTATCTGAATTTGAAATAGAGATATTACGCAACTTTAGTACAAATGGCCTGAGCGATATTATAAATGCTATCAATGCCCATAAAAAGCTAAAATATAAAGAAGATATATTACTTATTATCAGTAAGTTAGAGGTTATATTCAATCCTTTACTTCGTTCTATAAATTGCTCTATTTTCGATGTGGTAGCAACTCATTTGCAGTGTATGAATATATTATCTGGTATAAATTTTTCAGAGCTAAATAGTGAAATAGGTAATTTTACCTGTAATTTCTCAAATGCATGTGAGGGTGTAGGAATTAAATGCTCCTTAGAGTTATATAGCCAAATTCTGACCTTATTTTTAGAGAAAGAGTTTTTCTCTGTAGCAAGTGACTTGAATAAATTCAGCTTATATCACAACAAAGTTGTAATACTTGCTGGATTTAATGAAGCGCCAAGCTTTCAAGGGCCGCTTTTGAATGCACTTACGAGAGAAAAATTTAACCTTCCTTCTGCGCAAGAAGAGCAGGGGTATTTTTTTTATACTTTACACAATTTGTTTTGTGCAAGTAAGGTTTATATTACAAGATCGCTAAGCCATAGAAAACCAATTCTATTGCAGCGTTTGGAAATTCTGTTTAAGGAAGGGAAACAGCCGTATCGTGATTGGCTGAGGGTATTAAATACGCCTGAATGTACTGTTCCATGTACTCAGCCTATGCCAAAACCTCAAACCGAAGTTAGAAAAGAAAAAATGCAGGTGATGTCTTGCAGTGCAATAGAAAAGCTAATCCGCAACCCTTATTCATTTTACATTGAATATATACTGGGCCTTAAAAAATTAAGAGACTTGAATTTTAAGCCATCGATGTTGGAATTTGGCACTATGGTACACAACATTCTTGCAAGATATTTACGCAACAAAAAGTCGCTGATGAGCATTGCACGAGAAATGTTCTCAACTAGTCAATTTAATTTTTCAAATATGTGGTGGATAAGACTACAGAGGGTAATTCAATCTTTTGTCGAACTTGATGAAACTCGAAGCAATTATGTTGAGTTGGAAAAGAGTTTTACCTGTCCGATATTCCATATTGGTGTCATTCCAGCGCGTGACGCTGGAATCTATATTTCTTGTGATCAGTATGAAACTGCTTGGATGACGAATAGAGATCTGATCCCACAAGAAATTTTACTGACAGCAAGATGTGATAGAGTTGAGTATCTACCAAGTGGGCAAGTGGCAATTATAGACTATAAGCTTGGTACACCACCTTCCAATGAAGAAGTAATGTCGGGATTTTTTCCGCAATTAATTTTACAAGCCTTAGCGGTAGAACATATAACAAAAAGAGAAGTCTCAGAACTTGCTTATTGGAAGCTTGATTATGATAAAATAAAAGTTGTTTCTATACAAAATTATAGATACAAAATGCAAGAATTAAAAAATGATCTGCCTGGTTTTTTATCTAATTATTTAAGTAATTCCACACCTTTTATTGCCTCTCCATATTTTGATAAATTCCTGAGATTTAACAGCTATAAACAGCTAGAAAGGGTAGGAGAGTGGTTGTAAATGGTGTCATCCGAGTAGCCCCTATGATGTCATTCCAGTCCTCCTTTCTCGTCATCCCAGTGCCCCTATGATGTCATCCCAGTGCGTGACACTGGGATCCAGCCTTTATTATTTGGTTGAAATTAAGTCTTCTGGATCCCAGTGTCACGCACTGGGATGACACCCCACTTAACCGTCATACCGCCGCGGCGCTAACAAGAGATCCCGCTGCGGGATGACGAATTGCTTAACCTTCATACCGTCATGAACCGTCATACCGCCACGAACCGTCATACCGCGACTCATTCGCGGTATCTCTTAGCCGCTAACAAGAGATCCCACTGCGGGATGACGAATTGCTTAACCTTCATACCATCATGAACCGTCATACCGCCACGAACCGTCATACCGCGACTCATTTGCGGTATCTCTTAGCCGCTAACAAGAGATCCCGCTGCGGGATGACGAATTGCTTAACCGTCATACCGCCACGAACCGTCGTTCCGCCGCAGACCGTCATACCGTGATTTATTCACGGTATCTCATCCGCTAACAAGAGATCCCGCTGCGGGATGACGAATTGCTTAACCTTCATACCGTCATGAACCGTCATACCGCCACGAACCGTCATACCGCGATTCATTCGCGGTATCTCTTAGCCGCTAACAAGAGATCCCGCTAACACGCAGCGGGATGACGAATTGCTTAACCGTCATACCGCCGCAGACCGTCATACCGCGATTCATTCGCGGTATCTCATCCGCTAACACGCAGCGGGATACTTGACCTTTACAGGGATGACGGTTGTCGTTTAGTTACAAACATTAAGAAATTTACCAAACGAAAAAAAAGGCAAAAGAAGCCACGAGTAGCGAGTTTTGACTCTATATTACTGTAAGTGGCGCTGTAATAATGTGCTAACGCTTAAAATAAGCGCGATTTGGCTGAATGTAGAAAAAATAAAAAAGACATGCAGCCGCTATAATTTTATGTAATCCGCCAATAAATACTCTGAGTTTTTTACTGAATTTTGTCATTGAGCCTGCAGGTCAAAAACAAGTTTTGAGTCATAAATACCCTTATTGTCATAATAAAGGGGCTGGCGAAGCTTGTCAAGTAAGTTTTTTCGTCTATTCCCAATGTTATATGGTTATGCAAGAAGTCTAATTTCTTTTCAAGTTATGGTTATACTCTTATAGCGTTTCATGATAAAAAATAAACTAAAAGTAAGCAAAGTGTTTTACAGAATGATATTACGTAATTTATTGTTTTTACTGCCGCCTGAAGTTGCTCACTCTTTGGCAATCATGGCATTAAAGAAAATACCTTATAAGAATCCTATAGAGCTGCCAGAATCTTTGAGTGTGAATTTTTTTGGTAATAAGCTCAGAAGCCCCGTGGGCCTGGCTGCAGGTTTTGACAAAAATGCAGAAATTATAAGACCTATGCTTTCATTTGGTTTTGGGTTTATTGAAACTGGTACTGTAACTCGTAATCCACAATATGGAAACAAAAAACCAAGAATTTTTCGGTTAATTAAAGATCAAGGGGTAATTAACAGATTGGGATTTAACAATAAAGGAATAGACTATTTTCTTAAACAAATAGATGAAACCAAGCTTGATGATTGCATTTTTGGCATAAATATAGGAAAAAATAGTGCATCGAAAGACCAAATTAGTGATTATGTTGATTTAATAAAGATGGTATATGGAAAAAGCAATTATATAGTGCTGAACATCTCGTCTCCAAACACGCCTAATTTACGCAATCTGCACAATAAGCAAGAATTATCAAAATTGTTGAAATCCATAACTCTAACCCGGAAATCAATTGATAATTCCGCAATAATATTAAAAATCTCACCAGATATAGATCAGCAAACGAAAGAAAATATCGCTGAGCTTGCGTTGGAATATAAGATTGACGGATTAACAGTAAGCAACACCACGGTAAGTAGAGATAATCTGCATTCCCACCAGAATGAGAGTGGCGGGTTGAGTGGCAAACCACTGTTCAAACTTTCAACCGAGTTATTGGGCGATATGTACAAATTTACTAAGGGAAAAATATTATTGATAGGGTGCGGAGGAATCTCAAGTGGTGTTGATGCATATAAAAAAATAAAGGCAGGAGCCTCTTTGGTGCAGTTGTACACTGCTCTCATATACCACGGACCTCAAGTTGTAAACAAAATTAATCTAGAACTTGCGGAACTAATAAGGAGAGATGGATTTAGTAACATTAGTGAGGTGGTGGGTTGTATACATTAATTTTGGAAGTTGGTGGTATTATTTTAATAAAATAAAACTAATTCTCTGGTATAAAGGTGGTAGAAAGTGCTTTTCTTTTAAATAATGGGTATGAAGAGTTTGAATGATGCAATATCTAAGATCATTGATTATAAATTTACAAATTATGCAATATTAGAAGAGGCACTAACTCACCCAAGCGTAAATAAAAGGAATAGTAAAAACCAAATTGTAAGCTACGAAAGACTAGAGTTTTTGGGCGATAGTGTTTTGAATATGGTCGTATCTGCCATACTGTTTAAACTATTTCCTGAAGAAAAAGAAGGAGCATTGGCAAAAAGAAAGACGGATTTAGTTTGTGGCAACACCATTGCTAATGTTGCTAAAGAAATAAAATTAGGCAGCTTTATTATCATGAATAATAGTGAACGCTGCAGTGGAGGTAGATGTAATCTAAAAAATTTAGAAAACTCGCTTGAAGCACTAATAGGTGCAATTTATATTGATGGCGGACTTGAAAATGTTGAAAAATTTATTACCCAATATTGGGAAAAGCTAGCTAAAGGCATGCTCGACCCCCCTCAAGATCCTAAAACCTCACTGCAAGAGTGGACTCAGAAAAACAAATTGCCTTTACCAGAGTATGAGCTTGTAAAACAAACTGGCCCAGCACATAATCCTGAATTTACTATATCAGTTTGCATAGAAGATTATGGTAAAGTTTCTGCATGCGCTTCTAGTAAAAAGATTGCTGAACAAAAAGCTGCTGAGCTGATGCTAGAAAAAATTGGAAAAGATGCTTCAGTTTAGGCAAAATAGGCTTTTCTATTTCCTTATATTTCATGCTTTCAAATACTTGATCTTACACTCCCTCTAACAATTTTGAAAGAAGTCTAGTGAATGGTCACGTTAAAACATGTTTTTAAATTTTTGCCAAAATCCTGGTTTATTATCATTAACCTTTGTAAATGTTATATTTAAACTGTATTTCGGATCATTTGGCACGTCGTATTTTATGCTAAATGTCGAAACTTTATCGTTATTGTAAATATGTACATCATCATATGATAGCTTTGTTGTGTAACACTTTACATACTTTTGCTTATCATGCACTAAATCACCTGACTCCCTTTCTAGTTCCACAAATTTCGTTTTTTTCTGACATTCCTTCATTTTTATTAAATCCTTATCTAGTGATATTGAAACTGGCAACGTATTTCCAGCATATTCTTTAGCTAAAAGTTCACTTTGAGGATACATTTTTATTTCCCTGCCAAAATGTGAGTCTATGAAATTATTACTCCAAAATTTATCGCCAGAATGCACGTACTCATCAGTAGCATACGGCACCCCACCATAATTGCATTGAACTTTGTAATCTCCAACACCGTTGTTTTGAAAAAAATCATGAATGGCAGTGTAGCTACCGGCAGCATCATTTATATAATCCATTACTTTATTCCTTAAACTTTTAGTTCATTATATCATAATCATTATGCCAATCAATCAAAAAGCCCTCCCTTGCTGTTTTTAAAACCGATTTTGAGCAAGCGCTCTCGATTAGTTGGGAGCGTATTTATAAGATTGTGACATTCGTGTCTCCCAGTTTTTCACATACTGCTGAATCAATTCAGGATAATCTGTAATAATTAATAAATTTTCAGCATTTCCTTTTTTAGCTGTCTTACTAAGGTTAAATGACCCTGTGATGACTTTTTGATTGTCAACAATCATTATCTTATTATGAGCAATCTTTGGCTTATCATCGATCCAAATTGGTACTCCACCTAAAAATAATTCATTTATAACACTATACTTTGAGTAGAGTTGCGATTTATCTAAGATGACTTTAACATCAACACCGCGTTCTTTAGCATTAATCAAAGATTTTGCAACTGTTCCAAGAGTAAATGTATATTCTTGAACTAAGATAGATTTTTTAGACTGATCTATTACGCTGATTATCGGTATAGCACAATCTTCTCCAGGTGAAAAGCAAACCGTAGCTTTTGGGCAGGGCGAAAATATAAAACCCGCATAGTAATACAGAGAAAAACACATTAACAAGAATAAAAAGTGAAAAAGCCTCACAACAACCCACCCCCGGATATACGGCGATAGACTACATCATAATTTAATTACCTGTCAATCCATATTCTTCCCACTTCTCCGTGATTTTTCTTACTATTTCTTCGCTCATTTCAATTTTCTCTCCCCATTCTCGTTTGGTTTCAGGCGGGATTTTATTTGTTGCATCAAATCCCATCTTACCTCCCAGACCACTTTCAGGGGAAGCAAAGTCTAAATAATCAATAGGTGCATTTTCTATCATGATTGTATCATGCACAGGGTCCATTCTCGTTGATATTGCCCACATCACTTCCTTCCAATCACGTACATTTATATCATCATCAACAACGATAATAAACTTCGTGTATAAAAATTGCTTTAGAAAGGAAAGTATGCCCATAACAATTCTTTTTGCCTGCCCTGGATAAGACTTTTTTATCGATATCACCGCTATTCTATATGAACAACCTTCTGGTGGTAGATAAAAATCCACTATCTCTGGAAATTGATTGATAAGAATGGGCACAAAGATTTCGTTGAGCGCTTCACCAAGAATTGATGGTTCATCAGGTGGCTTGCCAGTGAAAGTGCTGAGATAAATTGGATTTTTGCGCATAGTAATTGCAGTAATATTAAATTCTGGAAATTGCTCAACAGAATTATAGTAGCCGGTGTGATCTCCGTATGGCCCTTCATCTTGATATCTATCCAAACTTACATAGCCTTCCAGAACAATCTCTGCATGAGCTGGCACTTTAAGCGGAATAGTCTTACAATTTACAAGCTCAAGCGGTTTTTTGCGTAGCAGCCCAGCAAATTGGTATTCTGACAATGTTTCTGGCACTGGAGTTACCGCAGCAATAATTGTTGCAGGATCACTACCAATCACAGCAGCAGCAGGAAATTTCATATTTTGTTCCTTCTCTTTCCATCGTTTGTGGTGACCTGCACCACCACGATGTGCAAGCCAGCGCATTAGAGTCGTTTTTTTATCTATAACCTGCATACGATATATTCCAAGATTGAAATTATCTTGCTTGTCTTCCGTTGGGCCTTTTGTTACCACAATCGGCCAGGTGATAAGTGGTGCAGGTTCATTTGGCCAGCATGTTTGAATGGGCAGTAGACTTAGGTCCACTTCATCTCCGGTTAGCACTACCTCTTGACATGGAGCTTTGTTCACGACTTTACTTCGCATCGATAACACGACTTTTAGCAGAGGAAACATTTTTATAGCATCCTTAAAGTTTTTCGGTGGTTCAGGAGATTGCAAAAATGCTAAAAGTTTACCAAGATCTCTCAGTCCATCAGGGTTTATGTTCAGTCCCAACGCAATTCTTTCAATAGTACCGAATAAATTCACCAAAACAGGGATCGAGCTTTTACCATTCTCTTTAACAACATTCTCAAAAATTATAGCTGGCCCTTTATTTGACAAAACCCTACGGTGAATTTCTGTCATTTCAAGAACTGTTGAAACTTCCTCCTTAATCCTAATTAGATCTTTTTTTTCCTCTAAGGCTTTAATGAAGTCACGTAAGTTGTTGTACATATTCCAGTTTTTAAAACTTTAAGTCTACATTTAGTTTTCAAGCACTTTATTGAATTTTGACCTATGCACTGCTTTCCTGTCTAGCGAGCTTTCAGTTAATTTGAGATCAAACCCTCATATTGCTTGCTAAGCTTGTATTTTCTTCCTCTGTTGGAAAAGTCTACAATCTCGATAAACCCCATTTCCACCCACTTTTTACAAAGTTGCGCACTAGTACGAGGCTTAAAATTAAACAGTTCGCCAATCTTACTAGCTGTAATAGTGGAAAACTCCTGGAAGAGCTCAAGAGCTTTGCGTTGTTTAGGATCAAGCTTACGTATAAGATTAGTCTGATCAGTGTGGTATTCTTCTTCATTTATACGTTGTAAAACGTTCCCAAATGAATTTGCCATACCTTCTACGAAATACTCCACCCACTTAGTGATATCTGCTTCAGCTCGTCCCATGTAATAGTTGTGCGATGGCCCTACACTGATTGCTTCATAATACGCTCCTAGATTCTTAGCATAATATTCTTCCAATGAATAAAGTCCTTTTAGGTCATATCCACCAAGGTGTAAAATTAATGTAGTCAACAATCTTGCAGTACGACCATTACCGTCATAGTAAGGGTGAATTGTTACAAATTGATAATGCGCAATACCTGCAATAATTGGGCAAGGCACTTGCTCACTGTCACGAATCCAATCAATCATACTGCTCATGAGCTTTGGTACATCCTTTGCTTCAGGTGGCATATAAATTATTGCACGTGTACGGCTATCACGAATAACGTTTTGACCATCACGATAAGAGGTTGGCTTCACTTTAGATTTTCCACTCGCCATTGCTAGGGCATGAAGCGTTTGAATGGCTTTCTCAGTAATAGGGATCGTTCTCACTGCCCATTGTTCAACTTGGGTTAAAGCTGCATAATATCCTTTAACCTCATTTTCATCTCTCCTATATTTTGGAAAGTGGCTTTTACCACTTAAAACTTCTTCAATCTGTTTAGGCTCAAGTCGATTTCCTTCAATCATAGTAGAATAGTGTGTGGTATAAAGTCGTGCAGTTTCACGAAGGGACGAGAGCATCGATACAGTGAGTGGCAAATGTAACACTTTTTCTTTTGCTGCTTCAATCCTCATAAGGCAATTAGCAATTTTAGAAGTAATCGTATAATTTGACATCGGCATAATATCTGCATTACATCACTTCTATATTATGCTGATAAAATGCAGATAATACAACATTTACACGACGCCGACCATAAACAGCAATAAATTCAGCTGATTGAGAAAGAAGTTTGTCTTGTAGAATAGCTATTTCTTTTTCTCTACCAATTATTGGCTCGTTCATATGTTTATTCCGCGGAGTTTGTTGAATTATACACAGCGGAATAAAACAAACAACTTAAATCTATGCTCCGCGCGCTTTTGCTGTTTGCATCTTAAACTTTCTGATTAGTTTTGCGCTTAGTTTTTATTGTTAAAGTTTGCATTTGAGGCAAAACTGGTTATAAAATACACTTGATACAAATGTTTTCATATATTAATATTAGATGCTTCTTTTAATATACAGATAAATGTGTACTAAAGTTTTATGTTGTAGGTTTTTGAATAAATTGTATGTCTAGAATATCGTTTTTATTGATCTTTATACTGGCAGTAGCAAGTTTACCAGTAATAAACAATTGGCTTTCAAATCGCAGCCAAATGCTAAGCGATAATTATATAGGTGAGAAATTAGATAATTATATAAGTAGAAATTTTGATAAGATCATAAAAACTCTCAAAGAGGAGTCGATTAAAAGTAGTTACGCTGCTCGAGATAATGTAACCAAAAGTAAAATTTCACAACACAAGGATCAAATATTTGACCTTACTTATCCTTACTCCGGAAATGAAAATAGTAGTGTTATAGCTGTAGGTTTCTTTGACTATTCTTGTGGATATTGCAAGACTATAAAAGACGATATAAAACAGTTAATTAACGACGGTAAAATTAAGTATATCTTTAGGGATGCTCCAATACTTGGTAATGACTCTTTAAGGGCAGCAAAAAGCGCTTTAGCTGTTTACTTTATTGATAAAGAAAAATATTTCGACTTTCACTATTCTGCTTTAAGTCACAAAGGAGGATTTTCAGACGAAAGCATATTGGATATAGTGAAAAGCATAGGGATTGATGAGGACGATTTTAATAGTTCCATGAAAAATAACGCAGACAAAATTGAGCAAATGATAAATGGCAGTAAGCTCCTAGTAAGAGATTTGGGAGTAGGTGGTACACCTTTTTTAATAATTGGAGATAGTCTGTTTGTAGGAGCAACTAATCTGAATGTGCTACGCAAAAAGGTGGATGAATTAAGTCATAAACAAGGCTAGTTGCCATAAAATTTTATTTTTTTGCTTGACAACTCAAATGAACCTGAGTACAGTGATTGTGGGTATGACAGCAGTTTAACTCAGTGGTCTCATCCACTTTCCATAGCGTCATTTGCTATGTGAAACGCTTTCAAATTACAACATTTTCTTCAACCACACTATTTTACTTTCATAGGAGGACATATGTCATTTACAGAAATTAGATTTCCAGAAAATATATCTTATGGGTCTACTGGAGGACCGGAATTTTCCACTGACATTGTAACAACTCATAATGGTTGTGAACAGCGCAACATCAATTGGTCTCGTGCACGTGTCAGGTACAATATAGCTTATGGTGTCAGGTCAAGCGAGCAGCTAACAGAACTCATAACATTTTTTCAGGCACGAAAAGGTAAAGCAATAGGATTTCGTTTTAAGGATTGGTCAGACTTTACAGTTACCAACCAAGAAATCGGAATAGGAGATGGTAAAAAAATGACTTTTCAACTGATCAAAACTTATATAAGTGGAAAGGACAAGCATACACGCATGATAAAAAAGCCAGTGCATGGTACAATAAAAATTTACTTAGATGATGAAGAGACAGAAAAATATTCAGTGAATTATTCAACGGGAGAAATCACGTTTACCAAGCCACCAGCAAAAGGCACAACAATTACTGCAAGCTTTGAATTTGATGTACCCGTGCGCTTTGATACAGATTACTTAAACGCTTCTATTGATAACTACGGCAGCAACAGCTGGAGTAATATTCCACTAGTAGAGGTGAAGTTTAGTTAAGCTGCTTTAAAATTTCCTCCTGTTGCTGAGCATGAACACTAGCATAACCACATGCAGGAGATGCAGCAGCAGGTCTTGAGATGCACCCAGGCCTCTTTGCCTTAATATTGAGACTAGATAACACTTCTTCTATCAATGGGTTAACAAAAAACCATCCTCCCATATTTTTTGGTTCTTCTTGACACCATATAATTTCAGCATTTTTGTACTTTTCAAGTTCACTACCTAGCTTATCGGCTGGAAATGGATAGAATTGTTCTAAACGCACTACTGCTATGTCATTTATTTTTTGTGTTTCAAGCATTTCAATTACGTCGTAATAAACTTTGCCACTACATATTATAACTTTGCGTATTTTGTCATTTGAAACTAAACCTGTTCTACATTCTGGAATTACCGTGAGGAATTTTCCTTCAAAGTCAGACAGGTTAGAAACTGCTCTTTTATGACGCAGTAGCGATTTAGGTGTAAATACTACTAAAGGCTTACGAAAATCTCGATGAATTTGTCTGCGCAAGACATGAAAGTAATTTGCCGGAGTGGAACAATTAACTACTTGCATATTATCCTCTGCGCAGAGTTGCAAAAATCTCTCTATGCGAGCAGAACTATGTTCAGGCCCCTGCCCTTCATAACCATGAGGCAAAAGTAAAACTAGACCACTTGATCGCAACCACTTTGTTTCTGCAGATGCAATAAATTGATCGATCATAATCTGCGCGCCATTTGCAAAATCACCAAACTGCCCTTCCCAGAGCACCAGTGAATACGGAGAATCTAGGCTATATCCATACTCAAAGCCCATTACAGCATACTCAGATAGTGCGCTATCTATAACTTCAAAGCGAGCTTGCTTTTTATTTATATTGTTTAGCGGAATAAATGCTTCTTCCGTTACCTGATCAACAAGCCTTGAATGACGGTGCGAAAAAGTCCCACGACCAGAGTCTTGGCCTGATAAACGCACTTCTATTCCTTCTTTAAGTAGCGATGCAAACGCAAGACTTTCAGCAGTTGCCCAGTCTATATTACTGCCGGAATTTATACTGTCTATTCTTCCATCGAGTATTTTTCTAACCTTATTGTTGATATTAAAACTGCTTGGGATATTGCTATTTATATGCACACCTAGTTTTTTTAGCTCACTCGGTGAAACACCAGAATTCGTGTAGTATTCGTTCAAATCATTCAGCCTTGCTCTTCTTAGTTTTAACCACACTCCATCAAACCAGTCAGCTTTTCTTGGAGTATAAGCCGATGACTCAGTAAGGCTTTCATCCAATCTTGCTCTGAATTTGCTGCGCAATTTATTTACTTCATCGCTACCTAATACTTTCTCTGCAGTCAACTTCTCTTCGTATAGCGTTCCTGGAGTTTTATGCTTTGATATCAGCTTATACATGAGTGGCTGAGTGAAATTAGGTTCATCGCCTTCATTATGGCCATATTTGCGGTAGCATATTATGTCAATCACCACATCTTTTTTAAACTTCTGCCTATATTCCATTGCCAGACTTGCAACAAAATTTACTGCTTCTGGATTATCTCCATTAACGTGAAATACTGGGGCTTCTATAGATTTAGTTACATCAGTGCAATAAAAAGATGACCGCGCACAGCATGGGTTTGCAGTAAAGCCAACTTGGTTATTAATGACAATATGCACAATGCCATCCACCTCATAGCCTTCAATATTGCTTAATGTCAGGGTTTCAGCAACCACTCCTTGCCCAATGAAAGCTGCATCGCCATGAATCGATATTCCAAGCACAGATCTCATATTTTGTTTTGCTCTTATTCTTCCAGCTAGAACCGGATTTACCGCTTCAAGGTGAGATGGGTTAGGACATAAACTCAAATGTATTTTTTTACCACCAGCAAGTGCGCGATCAGAAGAATAACCAAGGTGATATTTAACATCACCAGACACCTCAAGACCACCTGGATACGCGAGATTACCTTGAAACTCAGATAGCATTGCCGCATATTCTTTCCCCATAACTTTGGTTAAAACATTGAGTCGTCCGCGATGAGCCATGCCAAGAACTACTTCTTCAATGCCAAAAGCCGCAGAATCACTAATAATTCTCTCAATCGCAACAATAGCTGATTCTCCACCTTCAATAGAAAAACGCTTATATCCAGGAAATTTCATATGGAGGAATTGCTCGAACATTTCAGATTCGACCAAGTGCCTCAGTATTTCCTTTTTATCTTGTGAGCTCAGTGTATAGGTTTGATTTTCGATCTTTTCCTGCAGCCACATCCTCTCCTCATAAGAGGAAATATGCATAAATTCAAAACCAATATTCTTGCAGTAAATACCTCTATAGATTCCAGCATCACTCGTTGGAGAGAGATTCGAATATTTTTGATAGTCTACTTCTTGACTTGCGTTCGGCGACAACGGGTTAAGGTCTGCAAAAAAATGACCATAAGATCTGAAAAAATTTGCCAGACTAGAAACTGAATCATCCGTTTTGACTGCATGCTGTGCACCACAAGACTCCGCTTTATTAACTTCTAAATTGCTTGAAAAAATTCTGTACCAATCTTCCCCGATTGATTTATCGCCCTGCAGATAACGGCTATACATTTCTTCCACAAATTCTGCATTATCACCATAAAGGCAGCTTAAACTCGACATAATTACTATATAAGATATCAAAGACTTATAAGTATAACTTAAGTTTTTTAAAAAAGAACTCCTATAGTTTCTAATTATTAAGTTGCACTTACAGCTGTACGAACATTGTGCTACTAGTAGGGTGTCATGCCAGTCTGGCATCCAGGAATTTTATTAAGTTGGTGAGTATAAAAGTAGCTGTTTTATGTTAAAATACGACGTTTTTGATGATTATGGAAAGGATGGATCCAAGACTGGAATGACAAGTTTGCGGCGGCATCCTCGTCATCCCGCCACGAACCATCATACCGCGATTCATTCGCGGTATCTCTTAGCCGCTAACACATAGCGGAATGACGAATTACTTAACCTTCATACCGTCGCGAACCGTTATACCGTCACGAACCGTCATACCGCGATTCATTCGCGGTATCTCCCAGCATAGATCCCGCTAACAAGTAGCGGGATGACGAGGTCAGGGTGTCATGAAAGTAGCTGACACTGGTTTCCATCCAAAACAGCAGTAGCCCCTTCGGTGTCATTCCAGTGCCCAGACACTGGCTTCTATCCAAAAGGGTGTCATCCCGCTGCTTGTTAGCGGGATCTACAGTATCTTTTGGAATTATATCCCGTATTACAAGGTTAGTCTAAACTCTCAGTTTATTTATAGTCTTGGAGGCAATTTTATGCAAGTAAATGCTATTTTGGGTGTGGATATTTCAAAAAAGAAATTTGATGTTTGTTAGTGGACAGTAAAAAACGACACAAAGTCTTTCAAAATAATCAAGATGGTTTTGCAAAACTTGTAGTTTGGTGCAATGGCCATGGAGCAAATCTTACTCATTTATGTCTTGAGTTGGTATGGAGAAGATTTGGCTACTTTTATGCACGATTTAGGACATAATGTCAGTATAGTAAACCCAGAAAGCTTTTGGCAAAAGTGAGCTGCTCAGAAATAAGACAGATAAATCAGATACAGCTATAGATTTTGTATCGCCAACAGACCTGCTCTTTGGAAGCCCATTGCACCTGAAATGAGGCATTTTAGGGCGTTGCTTGCAATCGCTAAAAGATGATAAGGTGCAACAGACAAATCGCTTGGAAAACAAAAATATGCATTCCAGTTGCAAAGAAGCTATATCTAAAGTAATTTTGGCAATAGAGGAGCAAATTATTGTTCTCGAAAAAGAAATTAATAAGCATATAAATAACTATCCACATCTAAAAAATATGGTGGAAAACCTTAAGACTATAAAAGGTATAGGATATCTTACTGCTGTTGTCGCAGAAATGCCATCAGTTGATAACTTTGACAATGCTAAACAATTTACAGCTTTTGCTGCCAGGACATTATCAATCGGGATCGTCAGAGAAGTTGCATATGCAAAATAGGATCTGAGCGTATTCGAAAAGCTCTTTATATGCCGTAGTCAAAAACCATAATAATCATTTTCAAAAGTTTTGTCAGCGTCTAGCAAGTAAAGGCAAATGTCATAGTTCTTGCGTTAATGCGAAAATTAATGCATGTCTTTTTTGGTATTCTTAAAAATAATCAACCATTTAATTGTAATTTTGTTGGATAATTTGTTTGACAGCAGAGACAGTATCTGGGATCTCATTTTTTATGCAAAATTACTATATTTGCAAATAGATACAATTTGAAATAATTTATACTATGAAGTTACGAAATGAGATCCCAGTGTCAGCTACTCGGATGACAAAGTGTGCTTCTGTCATCCTATGATAGCTCTAAAAAACCTGGATCCCAGTGTCTGGGCACTGGGATGACAAAAAAGGGGCTACTCGGATGACGAGAAAGGAGCACTGGAATGACACCGAAGGGGCGTACTGGGATGACAGGAGAAGGAGGCTACTTGCATGACACCATTCTTTTTCCTGGATCCAAGTAGTCAAGCTACTCGGATGACAAAGAAATAGGCACTGGGATGAAACCCTTACTTTTACCCACAAATGTAAAAAGTGAGTAAGCTAAATAATTTAGGATCAAAATGATAGAAACAAGTACAAGCGTGCAATATACAGATGGCTTAGGGGATAAATGGCTGGAAAGAGAGTTAAAACACATTAATTTGGGAGATATAAGGCTTAAAAAAAGACTTATAAAAACAAGTTATTGCATAGAGGGTAAGGCATCTGGTTCAATTAATCAAAGCTGTAGTGGATGGAAAGAAGCTAAGGGTGCATATAGATTATTTAGCAATGAAAAGCTTGAAGATAAGGAAATTTATTCTTCCCATTGTAAAGAAACTAAGGAAAGAATAAAAGGAAACCAGTTGGTCTTTTCAGTTCAAGATACAAGTTATTTGGATTTTGACTCTCATATAAAGACCAAGAGACTAGGGAGTATTTCTAAAGCTTATACAAAGCATAAAATGGGTTTACTGTTGCATAGTGCCTTAATAGTCAGCAAAGAAGGATTACCTTTAGGTCTATCTTCCCAACAATGTTGGGCGCGTTCTATTAGGGAAGAAGAAACGGCACAAGAAAAAGCAAACAGAAAATACCGTACCTCCATAGAAGAAAAAGAAAGTTATAAGTGGATAACAGCTCTCAAAGAAACTATAAACAACCTTCCTCCAAATGTACAACTTGTTACCCTTGGTGATAGGGAAGCAGACATCTTCAAATTTTTATGGGTGGCTGAGACGTTAGGTAGTTTTTATGTAATCCGCAATCGAGCTAATAGAAGATTTATCTGTACTGAAGTCGGAAAAACAGATTTGCAAACACGCATCACTCAACTGCCAGTAAAAAAGAAAATTTCTCTAGAAGTTACTAAAGGTGGAAACCAGAGATCAAGGAAAGCTAATATTGAAGTTAAGTATATGAAAGCCTATCAGATCTTCTTCCATTTATGGGTCAAAAGATACAATACATAAAATAAGTCCCTGTATATGTGGTAAGTGCAAAAGCTCCTGATGGATTGGAAGCTGTCGACTGGACTCTACTAACTAATGTACCATACTTTAGATGCCATAGAAAAGATAAATTGGTATAAGCTAAGATGGAAAATTGAAGAGTATTTTAGGATTTTAAAATCAGGATGTAAGATAGAAAGCTCTCGCTTAGCTACAAAAGAAAGATTACAGAAGTTAATTGCTATAAAAAGTATAATCGCGTTTAAAATTTTATATTTGACAAAAGTGGCTTTATCAAATCCCATGGAAATTTGTACTAAAATTTTAAGCAACGAAGAGTGGAAGGTCCTTTACATGCGTGAGTATTGGGTAGCAACATTACCCGAAGAACCTCCAAACATAAAACAAGCTATTATTTGGTTAGGAAAATTGGGTGGATTTATGAATAGAAAAAGTGATAATTTACCAGGGTCTATGACTCTATGGCGGGGCTATGAAAACCTTAAGGAGAGCATAGTTATGCTTCACATAATGACCTCTCAAAATTGTGGGTAAAAGTAAGGATGAAACCGAAGGGGCTACTCGGATGACAAGAAGAAGGCTACTTAGATGATGGGAGAATTGAATGACATCGTTTACTATACAATGTTCGTACAGTTCTGGATAAAAAAAAGAAGCCTACTTAGCTAACAAATTTATAAACATCAGTATACAACTCATCAACGCTTGGTTCTTTACTATTTTTGGCAAAATCTTCCGACTTTTTTACTAAATCACGTACTTCCTTATCAATTACTTTACATTCTTCTTCTGAAGCAATTTTATTATCTATCATGTATTTCTTTAAAGTGCCTATAGGGTCATGATTTTGCTTCATATCTTCAACTTCTTCTTTTAAGCGATAAGTAGCAGGATCTGACATCGAATGGCCGCGATATCGATATGTCTTCATTTCAAGCAGGATAGGCCCTTTTCCGCTGCGTGTGTGTTCCGCTGCTTCACTTGTAGCCGCATAAACAGAGAAAAAATCCATTCCATCAACTTGTTTTCCAGAAATACCAAAACTTTCTCCTCTTTTATATAACTCTGTTACTAAAGTTGATCTTTGCACAGAAGTTCCCATTGCGTATTCGTTATTTTCTATGATGTAAACCACAGGCAACTTCCACAAAGATGCCATATTAAATGATTCATATACTTGTCCTTGATTTGCAGCACCATCACCAAAATACGTGAATACCACATTATCTTTTTTCTTATATTTATTAGCAAATGCTATTCCTGTCCCAATTGGAACTTGTGCTCCCACTATTCCATGTCCACCGAAGAATTTTTTTTCAACGTCAAATACGTGCATCGAACCACCTTTACCTTTCGAGCATCCTGTTTCTTTGCCAGTGAGTTCTGCCATTACAACATTTGGGTCAGAATCACATGCGAGCATTAAGCCATGGTCTCTATAACTTGTGATAAAAGCGTCACCTAATTTTGATGCAGCTTGAGTTCCAACTGCAACTGCTTCCTGTCCTATTGATAGGTGACAGAACCCGCCTATTAATCCCATTCCATATAATTGGCCTGCTTTTTCCTCAAATCTGCGTATGAGTAGCATTTTCCTGTAGAATCCAATTATCTGTTCTTTAGTGAAATTTTCTGCTTTCATATCGATTTCTTTTTCATTAAACTAAGATAATATCAGAAATTTTTAACATTTTATAATAAATCTCAATGGATTACTACCACTGGCTTGAGGCTTTTCACGTTATCTCCGCCATTATGTGGATGGCAGGAATGCTTTATTTACCCAGGCTTTATGTTTACCACGCAGCTGTAAAGCCGGGATCGGAAAATGATAGCTTGCTTCAAACGATGGAAAAGAGGCTACTTAGATATATCATAAACCCTGCAATGCTTTTCTCACTTGGTCTTGGAATTACATTAATGATTATAAGAGAAGCATATCGCGAAGGTTGGTTTCATGTGAAAGCACTAGCATTATTTTTTATGTTTGCTATTCATGTACTACTTGCAATGCATAGGAAAAGTTTTGCAATGGGTTCAAATGAAAAAAAACACGTTTATTTTCGTGTTTTAAATGAAGCAGTTACAGTATTGATAATAGTTATAGTTATTATGGTTGTTGTAAAACCTTTTTGACTGACCTTACCAAAAAAAAGCAGAAAGCTCGTATCTGTTCAGATGCATGGCTAATGCTGAAATAAAAATTCCAGTGCTCCCTTTCTTGTCATCCCAGTGCTTGACACTGGGATCCAGCTTTCTTTACAAATTCACCAAAAGTGCTTCATTCTATAACGCAAAACCCATACTCACCAAACTCAATGCATTACTTGCAATTAAGTTTCCTGGATGCCAGTGTCAAGCTACTCGGATGACACCATTCTTTTTCCTGGATCCCAGTGTTAACTACTTGCATGATACCATTCTTTTTCCTGGATCCCAGTGTCAAGCACTGGGATGACAAGAAGAGGGCACTGCCCTCTTGGATGGAAGCCAGTGTTAGCTACTTTCATGACACCCTGACAACCGTCATCCCGCTACTTGTTAGCGGGATCTAGAGATAACGTGACGATATGACGGTTAAGCTGAGATACCGCGAATGAATCGCGGTATGACGGTTCGCAGTGGCATGACGATAAGCTCGTCATCCCGCTACTTGTTAGCGGGATCTAGAGATAACGTGATGGTATGACGTAGGGGTTGCCGAGAACTTGTCATCCCAGTGCTTGACACTGGGATCCAGTTTTTCGTATAATTTTGTCAAAATCTATTGTGCTAGCAAGTTCACTAGCGTCACGCGCTGGTCTGTTAGACATTTACGTGTAGGGTGAAGAAATTTTGAAAAAGACATACCAAATATGAAAGGCCTATATATTAAAACTTACGGCTGTCAGATGAACGTTTATGACTCCGTTTTAATGGAAAATATAATTAAACCTTTGGGGTTCAACGTTGTTAGTGATGCAGAAAAAGCTGATTTGGTAATACTGAACACTTGTCACATTAGAGAGAAGGCAGCAGAAAAGCTTTATTCTGAGCTCGGGAAGATTCATTCTTCACGAAAAGAAATGACTATAGTGGTGGCTGGATGTGTAGCGCAAGCAGAAGGAGAAGAAGTGTTCAGAAGAGCTCCATTTGTTGATATTGTTGTTGGTCCACAGAGTATCGCTACTTTACCGGAGCTGATAGTCAAAGCAAGCAGAAGTAAAGGTCATGTAATAAACACTGATTTTCCTGAAGTTGCAAAGTTTGATAAATTGCCAGATGAATGCTATGGCAATAGCCAGGGGTCTTCTGCGTTTCTTGCCATACAAGAGGGTTGTGATAAATTTTGTACGTTTTGTGTGGTGCCCTACACTCGCGGAGCTGAGTATTCACGGCCAGTGAATGAAATATTTCGTGAAGCATTGAAATTAGTTGCAAATGGGGCAAATGAGATCAATTTGCTTGGTCAGAACGTCAATGCTTACCATGGGGAGTGTGAAGGGGAAGTGTGGGATTTAGGAAAATTAATTAGTCATATTGCTAAAATTGAAAAGCTAGAGAGGATTCGTTATACAACTTCTCATCCAAGAGATATGCATGAATCTCTCTACTTGGCACATGCGGAAGAGCCAAAGCTCATGCCGTTTGTTCACCTGCCTGTGCAGTCTGGTTCGAATAAAATATTGCACGCGATGAACAGGAAACACACTGCAGATGAGTATTTGGAAATAATAGACAGATTTCGCAAACTGAAACCTGAAATCGAATTTTCTTCTGATTTTATTGTTGGGTTTCCTGGAGAAACCGAAAAAGATTTTGAGGAAACTATGAAGTTAGTGAGAAAAGTAAAGTACGCTCAGGCTTATAGTTTTAAATATAGCCCAAGACCAGGAACGCCAGGAGCGGAAAGAAAAGATCAAATACCAGAAGATGTTAAAACAGAACGTCTTCTTCGTTTACAGAAACTAATTAGTAAGCAACAACTTGAGTTTAACCAGAGTATGGTGGGCAAAACTGTTCCTGCTTTATTCAGTGATAAAAAAGGCAAACATCAAGCTCAAATTATTGGCAAAAGTCCATATATGCAATCGGTGTGCATTGATGATCCTAAAGGTAAATACAGGGACAAAATAGTAAACGTGAAAGTGTTGGAAGCTCGGCAAAATAGTTTATTGGGATGTACTGCCTAATTAAGAAAAAAGTTCTCCTACGTTCTTGTACAGAAGCACTTTACATAGTTTATTTCAAGTTTATCAACTATAGCTAAAGTAATTTAGGCTTACCGACAACCGTCATCCCGCTACTTGTTAGCGGGATCTAGAGATACCGTGACGATATGACGGTTAAGCTGAGATACCGCGAATGAATCGCGGTATGACGTGGGATTGTGTTAGCTATAGGGTGTGGGGTGCAGGAATAAGTTTGTTTCTTTTTGAATTTGTAATTTTTCAGAAAGCCCTATATTCTTTAGTTTTACATAGTGAACATGAAGTCAAAGCATTATCCTGATACAGTAAGTAATCCTGATTTTTCGTCGTTAGAAAAAGAAATCATAAAATTTTGGCAGGAAAATAAAGTTTTTGAGCAGTCAGTTGGAAAACGTTCTAAGGATAGTTGTTTTGTGTTTTATGATGGGCCTCCATTTGCAAATGGCCTTCCGCATTATGGACATTTACTCACTGGTTTTATCAAAGACGCATTTGCAAGATATCAAACTATGCTGCAAAAAAGAGTTGAACGTAGATTTGGCTGGGATTGCCATGGATTGCCGGCTGAGATGGGTGCAGAAAAAGAACTTGGAATATCTGGTAGAACTGAGATAGAGAAATTCGGCATTGAAAAATTCAATAACCATTGTCGTACTTCTGTAATGAGATTTTCATCAGAGTGGGAAAAATATGTCAATAGACAAGCAAGATGGGTAGATTTTCACAATGACTACAAGACTATGGATAAATCATTCATGGAGTCGGTCATGTGGGCATTTAAACAGCTTTATGATAAGGGTCTAGTGTATGAATCAGTACGCGTTGTTCCATATAGCTGGGCGTGCGAAACTCCATTATCCAATTTTGAAACAAGGCTTGATAACGCGTATAGAGAAAAGACTAGCAAAGCTGTAACTGTTGCATTTGAGCTTTTAGAAAACCCACAGCAGTTTAAAAGTGTATGTAAATTACTTGCTTGGACTACAACTCCTTGGACGTTGCTGAGCAACTTAGCACTGGCAATAGGGAAAGATATTGAGTATTGTGCAGTGTTAGTCAATGGTGAAATATACGTTTTTGCTGAAAGCTACTTAGAGAAATTTATCAGCCACTGTGAACAAAGCAATATTCCATATGAAGACTGCAATATAAAACTTAAAGCGAATGATCTTGCAGGCCTTTCCTATAAGCCGCTGTTTGATTACTTTAAAGATACAAAGAATGCATTCCGTGTTTTTGTTGCTGATTATGTTACAGGAGAAGATGGTACTGGCGTTGTACACACTGCTCCTGGATTTGGTGAGGAAGATTTTTACCTTTGCCAAAGTCATGGTATTCCAGTTATTTGTCCAATTGATAACAGTGGAAAATTTACTGCTGAAGTTTCAGATTTGGCAGGGGTTCATGTTTTTGATACCAATGATACAGTAATAAAAAAATTGAAAGAACAAGGAAACTGGTTCAAAACTGAACAATATATTCACAATTATCCACACTGCTGGAGAACTGATACTCCTTTGATCTATCGCACTATGCCTTCTTGGTATGTTGCCGTTACAAAATTCAAAGGCAGAATGGTAGAGCTAAATAAGAGAGTTAATTGGATACCAAACCACATTAGAGATGGTCAATTTGGAAAATGGCTTGAAGAGGCACACGACTGGTCAATTTCACGCAATCGATTCTGGGGTACTCCGATTCCTGTGTGGCAATCAGATGATGCAAGATATCCAAGAGTGGATGTATATGGTTCAATAGAAGAACTAGAGCGAGATTTTAATGTTAAAGTAGATGATTTGCACAGACCATTTATCGATACTTTAATGAGGCCAAATCCTGACGATCCAACAGGAAAATCAGTTATGCGTCGTGTGCCTGACGTATTTGACTGCTGGTTTGAATCTGGCTCAATGCCATTCGCACAAGTCCACTATCCGTTTGAAAATAAAGAGGGGTTTGAATCTGCAGATTTTATCACTGAATACATAGCGCAAACCAGGGGGTGGTTTTATACGCTCTTTGTATTGTCCACTGCTTTGTTTGATAGGGAACCATTTAAGAACTGCATATGCCACGGTGTTGTTTTGGATGTAAAAGGGCAAAAATTGTCCAAGCGTTTGAATAACTATGCAGATCCAATGGAGGTTTTTGATAAATACGGTTCTGATGCACTGCGTTTTCTTATGCTGTCTAGTTCCATTGTTTGTAGTGGTAATTTGCTACTTGATAAAGAAGGAAACTCAATACGAGATGTTCTGAAAAACGTAATAAAACCTATTTGGAACGGTTATCACTTTTTTACTATGTATGCAAATGCAGATGGAATTAAAGCTGAAGTTTGTAAGGATTATCAAAGTACTATTGATCGCTACATGATTTCCAAATGTTTTGAAGCTGTAGAAAGTATCCAAACTTCTATGAACAGCTATAACTCCCAAGAGGCTTGCAAAATTCTGATAGACTTTTTTGAAGTGCTAAACAATTGGTACATTCGTCGCAACCGCGAGCGTTTTTGGAAAAGTGATTTGGATCAAGATAAAACTGACGCTTATAATGTTCTATATACAGTTTTTTATTACATACTTCGTGCTGCAGCTCCTTTATTACCACTTATAACAGAGACTATATGGCAAGGGCTTAAGTATGAAGAAACATCTGTTCATTTGGCTAATTTCCCACAATTAGAGAAGTTTGATAGTCAGCTCATTGCCAAAATGGATCTAGTGAGAGAGATATGTAACTCTGCATTCTCTATTAGAAACACGTTTAACATACGTATCAGACAGCCACTTGGTAGTATGATTGTTTATCATCAGTTTTCCTATGATTCTCTTAAAGATGAATATCAAGAGATAATAAGAGATGAGGTAAATGTAAAAGAGTTAGAAATAGTAAATGAGTTGAAAGAAGTTGCGTCACTAGAGTTAAAATTAAATTTTCCTATGCTTGGAAGAAGAATTCCAGATAAAATCAAGAAATTAGTCCAATATGTCAAAGAGGGGAAATGGAAGCAAATTGAAAAAACTTACCCCGACGTTATCCCAGTGCGTGACACTGGGATCCAGATGCAGATTCCAGCGTCACGCGCTGGAATGACAGAAGGTTCTACAAAAGGTTCAATATTTTTAGGAGACGAGTCAGAAAATTACATTATAGAGAAAAGTGAATATGAACTATTATTAAAAGCAAACAGTGAACATTCTTCTGTATTTGATAACAATAAAGGGATTGTTATTCTGAGCACTGAGCTCAATGATGAACTAATTCTAGAAGGGCTTGCGAGAGATATTGTGAGGCTCATTCAAGAAACTAGAAAACAAGCTGATTTTCATATATCAGATAGAATTAGAGTAATAATCAAAACAGAAGATGAAAAAATTAAGGAAGCAATAACTACATGGAATGAATATATAAAAGAGCAGACTCTTTCTTTATCTTTAGAGGTTAATGTAGAAATTGGAACTGATTTCTATTTTAAAGGATATCAAGATTTGACAGTTGGTATTAAGTTAATAAAGTTACAAAGTTAATAAAGTTGCAAAGTTACTAATGTTTATGCTATACTTAGGTTGCTTTTAGATAAGGTTATAATATGAATCAGGTTACTGCAGATGGTTATAAAGAAGTTGTTGGTTTTAATAACAATAGTTGTGGTTTAGATAAAGTAGAATCTATTTCCAATGTTACTTTGGAAGAGGAAGAAGAGTTTTTTGATGCGTTAGAAGAACAAGAGCCGTTAGCTAATTTTAACGTTCCACTCAGTATATTTCATTATAAAGATTATAATTCTGACTTTTTTACCTCTTGGTATAATATGTCAAGCGAAATATTGAAAGAGATAAACAGAGCTTGCCCAGAGAAAAGAGTATTAAATTTAGCTCTGTCAGTTTTAATGCTTCCTTATATTGCTTTTACTGCACTGGGATTAGTCGTATGCAGTAGATTTCAAGCAAACAGCAAGAAACAAGAAGGTGTAGGGGAAGATAAGACAAAAAAGAGTGAAACTGGTGTACCAAAAAGATTGGCATATGGTGTTCTTGCTGCAATAGCAATTTTTGTTAATATGGCTGTACTTGTAGCCTTAGTTGTTCCTGCAACAATTGCTTTGGCTACTTTTTATCTTTTAAATAGGGATTTATCTCACTCTTTAGTTACTGCTCTTAAAATAAGTATGGGGCGGTATTCTAATAAGCATCAAAATATTGAGGTGTCTTTTCATGAAAAGGAAGTTCCTGGATCAAATATTGCGTGGGATATGGAAATAGAATTTCCACCGCAATTTAAACGATTGCTTAGAGATTTGTATGAAAATGAAAATAACAAGTGGTTTGATGTGACGCGGGATTCAGAGCATAGCATCGTACTGAAATTGTCAACTAACATCAATTTAAAAAATGGTCTTAAGCCCTTACGCAATGAAATCAAGGATGTCCTTGCAACTTCTATTCAAGAATTTGCGAAGACTATGGAAGAACTGATAAAGCTAGAAAAGAAAGAGATTACATATGATAAAATGAAGGAATTGTTGAACGAGTTTAGAGTGAAAGTAGTAAATAGTATAGGTCCTAAATTGACAAGTCACTTAATACAAAATGCTTATCAAGTTGCCTGTATACAAGCAATTAAATTTGCACAAAAAAGAAAAGGAGATTTTTCATTAGAAGATGTGCTAAGAGATATATACGTGAAACAAGAGTTGGAGAGCCAAGGTAAGGAATTGCCAAGTGAAAAGGAAATGATACTAGAAGATCTAAAAAAAGCAGGAGCAAAAGTACCAGATGACTTGGACGATAGAGGGCTTCCTGTGTTTAAAGCAGAACGGGAAGGGCTTAAAGAAAAAGGGGAAATAGCTGAAAGGACAATAATTGATATTTATAAGGGTATGTATCCTAAAGAAACAGCAGAAGCTTTACGTGAAGCTGAAGAGACGATAAAAGAGTTAAAAGGAATGGGAGAAGAAAGGTATAGAAAGATACATGAAGAATTAAAAGAAGTATACGAAAATAGAAAGGATAGTAACCTGAAAGATGATGCCTTAAAAAGAAGGTTAGAAGACCTTTTTAAATTTGAATATAATGATCAAGAGGTTGAGCGCAAGCTAATAAAATCAGTAATGAAAAAAGCTAAAGTTGTGTTAAATCAATCAGGCGTACTTGATGAAAAGCGAGGCCTAATGGAACGATTAAAACAATCTATGCGGAACCTATTAGGTACACCCAATAAGGATAAGAATCTAATGGAACGGCTTGAAGATTTAGAAAAGGAGATAAAAATTCCTTTGAGTGAGGAAAATTTAAAAGAAGCTTCAGATAAAATAAATGACTTCATAAAAGAGGCGTATTTAGAAATAAAAAAATATAAAGTGCAAATTTTATTTGAAGGACAAGCAAAGTATATGAAAAGTTTATGTGACCTATTAAAAGGAGATGCGCCAAGTCTAGTAGAAAGGATTAATGCGCACCGAGCGGAAACTGCAAAATGCTTAGAGCAACCTATATCGTTAAGAAAAGTAATAGAAGGAAATGAGGATTTAAATAAGTACTTAGAAGATGAGCGAAATAGAAAAGGAGAAAAGCATCCAGATACAAAATTAATACAGGAGCACTTAGAAAATAACCAAGAAATTCTAGAAGCATTAGAACAATTAGAGTTAGAAAAAGAAAGATTATTGATAAATAAAAAAGCAACAAATGATTACAGAGAAGAACTAGAATCTCGTGAAAAAATAAAATTTGCAATAATAGAGGATAAGTTACTGGAGAGGCTCAAGGAAAAAACTTTTAATGAAGCAGAAATCAAGAAGTTATTAGAGGAAGCGGAACTTGAGTATTGTTTAGCAGAAAAACGCATGAAAGGTCCTGTAATTGAAATAAAGAATAATATCAAGCACTTCTGTCAAGATTTATTGTCTCCTATGGTAGACAGGTTAGCGAACCTTATAATAAATAATGTACCAAAAGATAATGAGAGTGGTTTGTGGAGGTTTTGGAACTCTCTCAAAGTTGGTGTTAATTATAATGTGATTGGATGGTCAGCTACCGTAAACAAAGATAATAGCACAGAAGGGAAAGCGTTAAGTGTGGTACGTGGTGCTCATAAAGAAGTAGAGACATTTCTTCAACATTTTCAGTCAAGTTATGAAGAAATCGGAACTTTTTTAGGTAGTTTATTTTCTGATGATGGGGTAACATTTAAAAATGATGTATGGCCTAAAGTAGAAGAGCATTTGCATGGAATGTGGGATAGATTTTTCAAGGATGTTGAATTCAAGATTGAAAATAGATTGGATGAAGTAAACGTGACACAGCAAAATCAGAAAACTGTGATTACGGCTTAATTATGAGCTCTCAAAGTTCCTTTTGTACTTTCACACACTAAGTTAACTATCATATTTGATTCCTTTTGGATTTCCTTTTCAGTTAAAGTGTGAGTTGGAGAGCAGAAAGTAACTGATAATGCTATAGACATCTTGTTCGGCTCTATGTTACTTCCATGGTATACATCGAATATCAAAACTTCTGTGATGAGCTCTGAGCTTTTTTTTAGCACATTGATTATATTACCTACTTTCACATCCTTATTTACAATAAATGCAAAATCACGTTTTACACTTTGGTATTTATAATCGATAAATTTCTTTCTACTTACAGGTAAATTTTCAATATTTTCTAATATCACCTCAAAACCTACAACTTTTTGCTTGATGTCAAAAAGATCTAATATATTAGGATGCAACTCTCCAAAATAACCTGCTACTTTATTCTTAAAAGAGAGAGTGCCTGACTTTCCTGGGTGGTAATGTTCTTTTTCTGCTCTCTCTATCGTTAAATTATCGCAATTGACGTTAAAAAACTCCAAAGCTGCTATGCAATCAGCCTTTGCGTCAAAAACATCTACTTTCCTATCAGTATTATAATGGTTTCGCGGTAGATTATTTCCTGTTCTTATTCCACTTAAAACATGTTTAGACTGAGCTTCACCATCATAAATCGGCCCAATTTCGAAGATTGCAAGATCAGGTACTCCATGGGCAATATTATCAGCAATGACTTGCAATAAATTTGGCATAATACTTGATCTCATCATATTAAAGTTATTGTTAAACGGATTATCGATGATAAATAACTTATTCGAGTAACCAAATTTTTCAGCTGTTGATTCACTCATAAACGACCAGGTTAGCACTTCATGAAACCCTCTGTTTGTCATCAAAATACGCAAATTGTCGTATGCACTATCTACTTCTTCAACATTATTTGGTAGTGGTTCTTCTTTTATTTTGTCATAGCCGTATATTCTTGTTACTTCTTCAATTAGGTCAGCAGGTATAGTCACGTCCGGTCTCCAGCTTGGTACTTGTACATTCCAATTGCCTTCGGTTTTTTTATCAATATTAAACCCTAGTTTCGTTAAGATATCGAACACTTCATCAGGCGATACAGACACACTTCCAAACTTGTTCACATCCTGATAATCAAAGTTCACCTTGGTGTCAGCATTATCTAAGCTGCCGGCAGACACTACGCTTGAGACTTCTTCACCACATAAATCCAAAATCATTTTAGCTGCAAGATTGAGTCCCTCAAGAGTCAATCCAGGATCAACTGAACGTGCAAATCTGTAACTAGATTCTGTGGAGATGTTCATCTGCCTTGCAGATTTAGCGATGGATATAGGGTCAAACCAAGCAGACTCTAAAAAGATATCAGTAGTTTCGAGAGTACATTCACTGCACTTTCCACCTATAATTCCAGCAACTCCATGAATATTTTTACTATCAGAAATAACGCTTGTGTCCGTGTTTAATAAGTATTCTTTACCGTTCAAACCAGCAAATTTTTCTCCGTCGTTTGCTTTGCGTACTGTGAGCTCTCCTTCTATTTTTTTTGCATCATACGCGTGCATTGGACGGCTGAAAGATATCATAATATAGTTAGTAATGTCAACTATTGCAGAAATGGAGCGCATTCCTATCGATTTCAGCCTATCTTTTAACCATTTTGGGCTTTCTTGATTTTTTACATTGGCGATGTATATTCCACTAATAAAACTTTCCCCGTCAGTAACTTCAACATCGATCGGTGAATTTATGGAGTTGGTAAGTTGTGGGATACTTAAAGTCTTTAATGTCCCAATTCCAGTTGCAGCAAGGTCGCGAGCTATTCCATAAATGCCTAAGCAATCTCCACGGTTTGGAGTAACATTTATATCAATTACAGGGTCACAATTGAAAAATTTATCCCCTACTTTATAATCATCAGAAAGCTCGATTATTTCTTCACTTTTCTCTTGAATCAGCGCAAGTTCAGAAGCAGAGCAGAGCATCCCTTCACTTAGCACTCCTCGTATTTTTGTGGGCTTGATTGTGAAATCACTTTCTGGCAATGTGCTACCAAGAGATGCAAGCACAGTTTTCATACCTTCTCTAACATTGTTTGCTCCGCAAACTATTTGTAGAATTTTACTCCCGTCATCTACTTTACATAATTTTAATTTATCAGCATTTGGATGCTGTATCACCTCTAATACTTCTGCAACAATAAAACCAGCTAATTTGGTATTGTCGATCACATCTTCTACTTCTAACCCTATGTGAGTTAACTTATCGGTAATTTCTTCTAAACTAGCATTGGTTTCTAAGTGTTCTAATAACCAAGATAATGTGAATTTCATGAACCTTTAAAGAAATAAAAGAGTTATTGTAATATAAAATGTAGTGCTTTTAAAGCTTGTTGTAATGGAATAAAAGGTAACTTCTACATCATAAACAAGGATGCAGAAGTTTTTGTAATTTTATATATTATTGTAGAGAGAATTTATCTTCTCGATATCACCTTTTAAGTCTATCTCCATAGAGAGCTTAAGATTCATATTGTGGTTATCTTCATGGGAGTTATGAATGTAACCATCAATAGTTAAGTTCCCTATCATATTATGGCTTTTATCTAGTATTTCGCTTCCCATTTGATAATGGCCAGTATATTCGTTAAAGGAGCCATCTGTTAGTTTAATGTATCCACTACCAAATTCCTGCTCTAAATTTAAAGGATGATTAGTGTTAATAAAATCTATTTCGTTCATAATAATACCTCACTAAAAATTAAATTATAATTAAAATAAGATGTTAAGTCAAGATATTGAATAATTTAATAAGATTAGTAAGTTTTAAAATACAGAGCTGACTGTAATTAACACTTTAATTACATATTTTGTTAATGTATCAATGTTATAACAATACAGAGCCTTATCTTAATTCTTGACATTGTCCTATAAAATTCATACTTTATTTACTGTTTATAGTTCAGATTAAAATGGCATTAAATCCACTGGAACAGTTTAAAGTATATACAATAATAGAGTTACCTAGGTTGTTTGGGTATGACGTAAGCTTTACCAATTCATCTCTTTTCATGATGATTTCGGTGATATTGGTGATACTCTTTTTGCTTTTTGGAATAAAGAAGGGGTCAGTAATACCAGGATATTTGCAAGCTGCAGTTGAATATGTATATGATTTTGTTGTTTCAATAATAGAAAATAACACTGGAAGCAAAGGCTTGCAGCACATTCCATTGATATTCACAGTATTTATTTTCATTTTATCATGTAATTTGGTTGGTGTTCTTCCTTATAGTTTGACGGTCACAAGTCATGTGATAGTCACCTTCGCTTTATCGATGGTGGTTTTTATTTATATAACGATTGTTGGATTTAAAGAAAGGGGAGTAGAATTTTTACGCATATTGCTACCAAAAGGAACTCCTTTGTGGCTTGCACCTATAATAATTATTATTAAGTCGTTTGCTTATTTAGTAAGGCCGGTTAGCCTATCAATAAGGCTTGCAGCAAATATGATTGCTGGTCATACAATCATCAAAGTGATAGCAGGGTTTATTGTAAATATGAACATATTTTTCACTCCTGCGCCGTTTTTGTTCATAATTGCATTGATAGGATTTGAAGTATTTGTTGCAATTTTACAAGCTTATATATTTACTATATTAACATGTGTATATTTGTCAGATGCAGTAAAGTAATTGACTTCCTTGTAGAATATTTTACAATTATATTATAAAGAAATAATTAAAGGTAATATATGGATTTAGTAGCTTTAAAGTTTATAGCAATTGGTTTAGCTGTGTTTGGAATGCTCGGTGCTGGTTTAGGTATAGCTAATATCTTCTCTGCTATGTTAAATGGGATTGCGAGAAACCCTGAATCAGAAGGTAAAATGAAAAGTTATGTTTATATTGGTGCTGCCATGGTTGAAATCATGGGATTGCTTGCGTTTGTACTTGCAATGTTATTAATATTTGTTGCTTAACAGATGCCACAGCTTGATGTTTCAACCTTCTTTTCTCAAGTTTTGTGGTTTTTAATTTTTTTCTCTTCACTTTTTTTCGTAGTAAGTTGTTTATTTTTACCAAAGTTAGATGAAATAATAAGCACTAGAAGTAAAGAAGTATTGGGTTCTTTTAATAGTTCTGTTCATCTTTTAAGACTTACGGAAGATCAGATTGCCAAGTATAATGCCGCTTTAAACCAAGCTAGAATACAGGCAAAAAAAATCATAGATGATGCACTTGCTCAGGTAGAAGAAATGAGAGCTAATGTTAAGAATATATTAGAAGAGGAAGACAAAAAAAAGAGCAAGCTTATTGAAGAAAAAGTGGCAGAATTTAAATCTGAATATACTGATCAGTTAAAACAAATGGCTACTAGTATTGCTTTAATTTATTATACTAAATTGACCAACTCTGAAATTGAAGAGGAGTTTGTTGCTGATTTGGTGTCCAAAGAATTTTAGGGGTTTTTATGTCTACATCACTGATTATCGGTCTTGCCTTCTTGGTAAGTTTTGTCCTTTCGTATAAATTGCTAAAGAAAGTGATAAAAAATGCGCTTAACAATAAGCGTAACAAAAGCAAATTTTCAAGTGAAGAAACTGAAAAATTCAGGAAAGATATGTTGGAGTATTACAAAAAATCTTCTAAAAAATACAAAGAATTAGATGCAGAAGTTAATAAAATGATGAATGAAGCACTTGATAAAGCTAATAGTATCATTAAGCACAATAGACAGCAGCTAGATCAGACATTAGATGACAATGCCCATTCTAACTTGAAGAAAGTCACTGACCAAGTTGAAAAAGCTCTTGGAGATTTACAGACTAACACAGCGAATATAGCTGCTGATGCTGTAAAAAAAATAATGCATGAACGTAAAGATGATAAGCGTAGTAGCGAGGTCATATCTTCATTTTCACGTGACTTAAATAAAAAATTGCATTAGGTTTAATGCAACAATTGGCTATACTTCAAGCTGATAATGTAGAAAAAATTAAGTTTGATTCTAGTTTGTGCAAAGAGCCAGAGAAACTTTTTTACTATAAATTTAATATAATTCCTTGGCAAAAATTAAATAATACTACTTTTTTTATGGTTGAAGACACAAGCCGAGATATCAACCGTTGGGTCGAAGCTCATTACGGTATTGACTATGTATTAATAAAAGTGGATAGCGAACAGATTTTAAATCTTCTTAACTCGCACTTTGGTATTTCAGAATTTGCAAGCAACTACTTATATTACAAGAATCCTAATTTTTCAGCTAAAAGCATTAAACTAAGCTCAATATTTTTTGCTTCTTTCTTTATTGTAACTTCAATTTTAACACTAACAGAGAAATATACATATTTTGCTTTGATGTTGATATTTATAATCGGATGTTCTAGTTATTTATTCAAGTTTATAGCTACAATTTTTAATTTATATGAAACTTCCAACCAAAAAGTGGATTATAGTAAGCTGAATGAAGAAGATTTTCCTATATATACTATTTTATTGCCTGCTTTTAAAGAAAGCGCAGTGATAGAGCAATTGATCGAAAGCATTGAAAGTTTGGATTATCCAAAGTCGAAATTAGATGTAAAGCTTCTGGTAGAAAGTGAAGACCAGGAAACGCTAGCAGCTATAGAAAAGTACACTTTACCACAGTATTTTGAAGTAATAAAAGTGCCTCATTCTTTGCCTAGAACAAAAGCCAAGTCATGCAATTATGCTATGAGCTTTGCTAGAGGAAAGTATGCAGTAATATATGATGCAGATGATAAACCAGACCCATTGCAGTTAAAAAAAAGCACTGATTGAATTTAATAAGGACGACGATAAGCTTGCCTGTGTACAGGCGAAATTAAATTACTACAATTGTGATTATAATTTTCTCACAAAATTCTTTTCTCTGGAGTATATGAACTGGTTTCAATACTTATTGCCTGGATTCCAAAAAATGAACATACCGATACCTTTGGGTGGTAGCAGTAATCATTTTTCAGTAAAAATTCTAAAAGAAGTGTTTTTCTGGGATGCTTATAGTGTTACCGAAGATGCTGAACTTGGTTTGAGACTTGCGCAAATTGGATATAAAACCAGGATGATTGACTCAGAAACATTGGAAGAGTCACCAATTGCTGTATTTGCTTGGATTAAGCAAAGAGCGCGCTGGATCAAAGGCTATATGCAAACTTATATTGTTCATTTAAAAAATATAAAGTCTCTTTATAAACACACTGGATTTAAGGGAATTTTGCTATTGAATCTTTTTGTTGGCTCTGCAGCTTTTATATTTTTTACTACTCCATTTTTACTGCTTTCATTGATATTAACTAAAGTTTTAAATGAATTATTTTTGTACTACTTTGTAGTGGTATACGTTACTAACCTGATTCTTTTGGTAATAGCTGTCAAACAGCAAAAGATGCCTTTTTATTTTTATATAGTATTGATATTTTTTCCGTTCTATAGTCTGCTACGTAGTATTGCAGCTTTTCTTGCCTTGTGGGAATTTATTCTTTACCCTGAACGATGGAACAAAACTCAGCATGGTTTATGGAACAAAAGCAATCAAAACCTGTAGCTATTTGGCTTTTTCTCTGCTGTATTATGGTAATTTTCATGGTGGGGATTGGTGGATTTACCAGACTTTCAAAAGCAGGATTGTCAATCACGGAGTGGAAACCCATCACTGGAACATTGCCACCACTGAGTGGACAAGATTGGCTACAAGAAAAATTAAAATATGAAACTACACCTGAGTATAAAGCATTTAACTATGGTATGAGTATGGAGGAATTTCAGGCTATATACTTAATAGAATATGTACACAGATTGGTTGCAAGACTAACAGGTTTAGTTTTTGTCCTGCCATTTATATATTTTACATTAAGAAGAAAAATATCTAAAAAGGTAGTAATAAGGCTATTTGTGGCATTATTATTTGGAGCTTTACAAGCTTTTGCTGGTTGGTATATGGTTAAAAGTGGTTTAGCAACTGAACCTCATGTTAGCCACTATAGGCTTGCACTTCACTTATTATTAGCATTAATTGTCTTTGCATTATTGTCATATCAATTTTTTGATTACCAAATCAGGCCAAAGCAAACTAAACTTAAGATTAGTAGTGACACTATATACTACGCAGGAACGATTTTGGCCCTAATTGTAATGCAAATAATTTTCGGTGCGTTTGTTGCGGGATTAAATGCTGGTTTGATTTACAATACCTTTCCACTAATGGACGGACAAATCATTCCAGAAGATTTATTTTTCTTACACCCTATATGGCTGAATATCTTTGAGAACAGAGCGACAGTGCAATTTATACATCGAGCACTGGCATTGCTAATACTAGCTTTGGTAGTAATACTCACAGTAAAAAATGCTAGCGTAAAACCGGTATATATTATGCTGTTCTCCGTTATCATTCAGATCATTTTGGGTGTAATTACTCTATTATTGCACATACCAATAGCCATTGCCATAGCTCATCAAGTGTTTTCATTTATCTTGTTTGGGTCAAGTTTATACTTCTTGTGTTATTTAAGAAAGCAGACTACATCACCAATCTGCACATTTTTTCCTTCTTGAACGAGAATATTTTTTATCACCATTGCTGCTTCAGCACATATGATATTTTCCATTTTCATTGCCTCCACCACAAATAAAGGTTGTCCTATTTCCACCTGATCTCCTATATTTACGTGCAACTTAACTAATAAGCCAGATATTGGGGATTTTACAGTATCTACTGAAATCCCTTCTGTTTCATTATTTAGCATTAACCTACTTAATTCAGCTACATGAGGCTTAAATATACAACACTCAGCTTTCATGCCTGCATGTCTTATGAAGTATTTGCTGCCTTGTTTTTCTACTTTAAGTGTTATATCAGTATCATCGTTAATCGTGATGTTTAGCAACCTATAACTTGATTTCCACTTGCCTACTACAGAGTATGTATTGTGGTTATATACTGTTGTTAATATATTATCTTGGTACTTTGCGTCTACAGAGCACTTATTGTCATTTATTACAACTACAAGCGTTTCATTCACTGCTTTATGATGGTACCTTTCTTCATTTTCCAAATGAACATATAACGCAGTGAAAATAAATATTTTAATATACTCCTCTGTAACAAAATCACCGTGAAACCCACTAGAGTAATGGTCTGGAATGAATCTCGTGTGGAGCTTTGCTGCAATAAAATTTGGGTGATGGAAGATGGATTCTAGAAATTCTATATTATTTGTTACTCCTTCTATATAGCATTCAGACAATGCTTTTTGCATTCTGCTGATCGCTTCTACTCTATCTTTTCCATATGTTATAACTTTTGCAATCATTGAGTCATAGAACGTGCTAATTTCTGAACCTGCAGCGACTCCATCATCTATTCTTACATAATCATTTTCAACCGGTTTATCGTAATATTTTATTCTTCCGCTGGAAGGGAAAAATTTCTTCGATGGGTCTTCAGCGCAAATTCTACTTTCTATTGCAGAACCAGTAAGTTTAATATCATCCTGATTGAATCTCAATTTCTCTCCACAGGAAGTTCTAATCATTTCTTCTACTATGTCTATTCCAGTTATAAATTCTGTTACTGGATGCTCAACTTGCAATCTCGTATTTACCTCAAGAAAATAGAAGTTTTGGTCTTTATCTACAACAAACTCAACAGTGCCTGCTGAAAAATAGCCAACTTGCTTTGCCAAAGAAACACATTGGACATACATTTTTTGTCTTACTTCTTCACTAATGAATGGACTTGGCGTTTCTTCCATTATTTTCTGGTTATTCCTTTGTATCGAGCATTCTCTTTCTCCAAGACAAACTATATTGCCATATTTATCTGCTATGATTTGTATTTCAATATGTCTTGGCAACTCTATATATTTCTCTATAAAGATACTGCCATCCTTAAAACTTTTCTCTGCTTCATTTGTGGCTGATGTAAATGCTAGTTCAATTTCTTTTTTGGAGTTTACAATTCGCATTCCTTTGCCACCACCGCCTGATGCAGCTTTGAGCATAACGGGAAAACCAACCTCTTTAGCAACTTGAGCTGCGTGGCCAGCATCGCTGATCTTACCCATATATCCTGGCACTACATTCACTCCAGCTTTTCTTGCTGCTTCTTTTGCTGTTATTTTATTGGCTGTAACTTCTATTGTTTCTGCACTTGGCCCGATGAAGTCTATATTGTGTTTTTGCAGAGCACGTGGAAAATCTGGATTCTCTGCTAAAAAACCATAGCCAGGATGAACTGCCTGCGCACCTGTTTCAACTACTACTTCACATATTTTTTCAATGTTTAAATAACTGAGGCAAGATGGCGAAGGGCCAATATATCTTGACTCATCTGCTTGTCTTACATGCACAGAATTTACATCTGCATCCGAATATACGCACACACAAGATATACCCATCTTATGGGCAGTTCTGATAATCCTGCAGCCAATCTCCCCTCTGTTTGCTATTAAAATCTTACTGTACTTCTTTTCTGTCATCTTATCAGTATACTTTCTTAAGCTGAGAAAGTAAATTTCTATATCATTGCCTGCAAGTAATTTCTAGCTTCATGCTGCAGCTAAACCACCATCTAAAAGTTGCATAACATCAGGATCTGTCACTATAGTACTTTCATCATACAAGCCATATATCCCGTTACATGCCTTAAACAACAAACATGTAGATCCCCCAGAAGCTATTGTAGCTACTGAAGCTAGTGCAAGAGATTGAGAAACCAAAAATAAAAAGTACAAGGATAAACACAAGGCAGCAATACACGCTATAGCTCCCATTATGTATAAGCACAAATGAAATTTTCTATTACATATAAAACCGCCCTTTATACCTGCGATTTGCTTAGCTTCCTCCCGTTCTGCAGCATTTAAAAAATAAAGAGGAGCTACCGCTACTCTCCCATGAAGAAAGCAGCTTTTATCGCAGAGTGCATCTTTAATATATTTTTTATTACGTTTAAGTTCCTCTTTTAATCTTTCTGATTCTTTCCAATCTTTAGCTTCTTCTGCTTTTTTAGTTTTTCGATCAGCTTCTACCTCTAAGTCCTTCACAATCTCTTTTAATGCAGATAGCAGTATTCTGTTCCTTGCTGCTATATGAAATGGATTATTTCCATTTCTGTCACGCATAGTTACAGAAGCAATGTTCTCTTTGCAAGCCATGACAAATTCACCTCTATCTTTTCTTCTCGCAACTTTAAAAAAGTCACCCATAACATACCTCGCTATATTTAACCAACACTAAATTATACAACACAACTTATTGAAAATAAATAAAATTTAATCTCTCAGGATAAATAAAATCTACATTGTTACAAACGTAGATTTTGGGTATCATAGCCTACACTTTACTGTAACAATAACATGCCAGACGTAGTCACGAGATTCGCTCCATCACCAACAGGGTTTTTGCACATTGGTGGGGCTCGTACTGCGTTATTTAATTGGCTCTATGCAAAGCATCATGGTGGCAGGTTTTTGCTAAGGATTGAAGACACCGACAGAAAACGTTCAACACAAGAAGCAATTGATGCAATTATAGAAGGGCTAAAATGGCTCGGTGTGAGTTATGATGGAGAAATAGTATATCAGTCAAAAAGAATAGAGCGGCATAAAGAAGTAGCAAACCTTTTAGTTGAGAAGGGTAGGGCGTATCACTGTTATTGCCCTAAGGATGAAGTTGCAGAAAAGAAAATAAAAGCAAGAGAAGAGGGCAAGATATATAAGCATAAGTGTACTACAAAACCTCCTTCTTGTCATCCAAGTAGCCGACACTGGGATCCAGAAGAAAACATGTGGTCACGCGCTGAAATGACATCGGGTGTGAGGTCAGTTATCCGTTTCAAAGTGCCAGACTCGCAAGAGATCGTCATTGATGACAAAATATACGGCCAAATCAAAGTAAATAGCAACCAGCTTGATGATATAGTGATCTTACGCTCTGATAACACTCCAACATATATTTTTGCTGTCGTAATTGACGATCATGATGCTGGAATAACTGATATAATACGTGGTTCTGACCATCTTACTAATACCTTTAAACAACTACTAATATACCAGGCTCTTGATTTTGACATTCCACGCTTTGCACATGTGCCGCTTATCCATGGGGAAGATGGGAATAAGCTATCCAAAAGGCATGGTGCCACAAGCGTTTGCGATTATGAAAAGATGGGAATATTGCCAAAAGCGATGCGTAATTACTTGCTGAGACTTGGCTGGAGTCACGGCAACGATGAGATTATTAGCGATGAGCAAGCAATAGAGTGGTTTAATTTAGAAAGTATTGGTCGTTCACCTGCACGGCTCGATTTCAAAAAACTGGAGCATTTGAATAACCACTATATTAGTAATATGAGCAATGAAGATATTCTGACTCTAATGCTTAGAGAAAATACTCTAACTGACAAAAAAAAGGGCTATTTACTGCAGGGACTGACAGAGCTAAAAAAAAGAGCAAACTACCTGACCGAACTGCTGGATTTAGCAAAGTTTTATATTCAAGATCCGCCACTTGATTTAAGTGAAGAAGCTTGTCAAATTGTCAAATCTAACCTCAATATAATTAAGTTACTCGCATCATTTCTGTCAAAGATCGGTGATGAAAATTGGAATAAGGGTTTTTTATCTTCTCAGATCAAGGAATGTGCAAAATCACATGATATGAAAGTAAGCGGTGTATACCACTCATTACGTGCCCCTATAACTGGAGTAATGGATGCACCTGGAATCATCGATATCATGGTGATTCTTGGTAAAGACGAGTGTATAAGAAGGTTACAAGCAATTTAAATGAAATAAGAAAATTCCTTGACAAGCCTCGCCAGCCCCCTTATTATGAAGCTGAAGGTATTCAGTTATCTTCATCTGTGCAGATTAAACAGCAAGAAAACAACGTAGTTGGCGTCTTATTTTTAATTTTTTGCACTATGTGCACCTTATGTCTTCACAACATTTCTGGGTTTTTACCTATATAAGCTGAAACGCGCTTATAAGTTGTTTAAGACAGTATAGTACGCCAATTTGCAGGATTAGAGAGTGACAACTAGCTAACGCGGGGTTTCTTTTGCCTTTTTTTCTGCTTAGTAAATTTCTTAAACATTTAAACTAAGGTGAGTTGCGTTTAAAAGCAGCTAAATTGCAGTGTTTAAGATTTAAAAAACGCCAAATACTGAAAATAGACAATGACCAGGGCTTCTTTTGCCTTTTTTTTCATTTGGTAAATTTCTTAATGTTTGTGGCTAAACGACAACCGTCATCCCTGTAAAGATCAAGTATCCCGCTAACACGTAGCGGGATGACGAATTGCTTAACCGTCATGCCGCCACGAACCGTCATACCGCGATTCATTCGCGGTATCTCGGCAATAGATCCCGCTAACAAGCAGCGGGATGACGAATTGCTATAGCGCCACGAACCGTCATGCCACCGCGAACCGTCATACCGCGATTCATTCGCGGTATCTTGGCAATAGATCCCGCTAACAAGCAGCGGGATGACGAGCTTATCGTCATGCGACCGTGAACCGTCATACCGCGATTCATTCGCGGTATCTCATCCGCTAATACATAGCGGAACGACGGTTGTCGTTTAGTTATAAATATTAAGAAATTTACCAAATAAAAAAAAAGGCAAAAGAAGCCCCGAGTAGCGAGTTTTGACTCTATATTACTGTAAGTGGCGCTGTAATAATGTGCCAACGCTTAAAATAAGCGCGATTTGGCTGAATGTAGAAAAAATAAAAAAGACATGCAGCCGCTATAATTTTATGTAATCCGCCAATAAATACTCTGAGTTTTTTACTGAATTTTGTCATTGAGCCTGCAGGTCAAAAACAAGTTTTGAGTCATAAATAACCTTAATACTACAATAAGGGGGCTGGCGGAGTTTGTCAAGCAACTTTTTCCGTTTCTACCAGCTACTTGCATGACACCACATAAATTAATAAATAGGAAAATTACTACAAATCCTTTCAACTTTAGTTTTTACTGCTTTTTCGACACTTGAGCTATTTCCGCTGATTAACCCCTGAACCACTTCATTTACTAGGCTGGCTATCTCTTTAAAATTTTCTGCCTCAAGTCCCCGTGTTGTCTCAGCAGCGGTGCCAAAACGGATCCCTGAGGTGATGGTTGGCTTCTCTGTATCAAATGGCACAGAGTTTTTATTGCAGGTAATGCCAGCCCTCTCAAGGCTATCTACAACGTCTTTTCCAGTTAATTTCTGCGATCTTAAGTCAACTAGCACTATATGAGAGTCAGTGCCACCGGTTATAATGTTGAGTCCATGCTTTTGCAATTCTTGAGCTAGTACTTTCGCATTTTCCACGATTTTCTTGCTATAAGTTTTAAACTCTGGCGCTAATGCTTCTTTAAATGCAACAGCTTTTGCAGCTATTACATGCATAAGTGGCCCGCCCTGCAATCCTGGAAAAACTGCAGATTGAATTTTTTTGTGTAATGCTTCATCATTTGTCATCACCACCCCACCACGAGGACCTCGCAGAGTTTTATGAGTTGTGGAAGTCATAACATGTGCATATTCAGCAGGAGACGGATATTCACCTGCTGCAATAAGTCCCGCATAGTGAGAAATGTCCGCAAGCAAATAAGCACCAACTTTATCTGCAATTTCGCGAAAACGTTTGAAGTCCATTTTCCTTGGATAAGCAGAAGCGCCAGCTATGATCAATTTGGGTTTATGCTCCAGCACAAGCTTTTCTATCTCATCCATATTGAGCAGATAAGTGTCTTTGTTAACTGTATACTGAACTGACTTAAACCACTTACCAGAAAGGCTAGGTGTTGCACCATGAGTTAGATGGCCACCACAACTCAGCGATAATCCAAGTATCGTATCGCCCGGAGTAAGCAGTGAAGCAAATACTGCTTGATTTGCCTGAGAACCAGAGTGAGGTTGAACATTTGCAAACTTAACACCAAACAGTTTGCAAAGCCTCTCTATAGCTAGATTTTCAACTTTATCCACATGCTCACAGCCGCAGTAATACCTTTTGCCAGGATACCCTTCTGCATACTTATTAGTCAGAAAAGAGCCCTGCGCTTCCATCACTGCTTTACTTGCAAAGTTTTCTGATGCAATCAGTTGCAACTGCGACTTTTGACGCTGCAATTCTTTCTCTATAGATTGATAAACTTCATTATCAAAAGACTTCAGACTACTTTTAGAGTCACAAATCCTTTCTGAAACACTTGTCATAAGAACTTTTCTTTAACCACATAAATCCAAAAACAGCTAAAAGCAAACATACAGGAATAATTGATATTGCTTTTACTAGTAACTCAGTACCATACACAGGATTTCCTTGTACTACCATTCCATTCCAACATAAATCTATTATTTTTGCAATTCCTGTATGAAAAAAATAGCCAAAAACCATAACTATCATGTTTGATATAGCTGTGGCTAAACCTACCAAGTTACTGTTCACATAACTTATTGCTTTGTAAATAGTAATTACCTGATACCCAGACGCAAAGCCGATAACAAGAAGTGCAGGTAGTGCAATATATAAACCACCAGCTTGCGTGAAAAGTAAGAGGAAGCTAGCAATCATAGCAAAAGAACACGCAATAATCACTTCATAATGTTTGTCTGGACATTTCTCGAGCAAGTAAGCTAAAAAGAATGATCCAGTTCCCATACCTATAAACATAAGCGAAGAAAGTGAAGATGCCAGATCTCCAGTCATTTGATATGCTTCACATAAGAACGCTTTTGCCCAACCATCAGCAAAACCTTCTAGTGGCCCAACCATTAAGCCACCAAAAAAACTGATTAGAATGATATGTTTGTTGAAAAGCACAGTTTTTAAATCTTGGAATATATTGTCACTTGCACTTTCTTCTGAACTACTGCTTGGTGTTATTAAAACCAACAGCAGAGCAAGCAAACAACCAAACGCTGAGAAAGTGTATATGACATAATTCCAACCAAATTTATTGAGCAAGAAATCTAGAGGCAATCCACCATAAATAGCTCCTAGTAACCCTATTACTATAGACAAGCTAGCCATTCTTGCTGATTTTTCTTGTGAAAAATACATGCTTGCAACTTTGAAGAGACCAATTGCTGAAGCAGATGATCCAATTCCGACAATTATTCTACCAAGTATTGAGTAATACCACTCATCAAAACATATCAGCGGCAATGTCCCAGTAAATGTCAAGACAATGCATGCAGGCAAAACAAACTTTGGCCCAAATCTATCAAGAGCAAGACCAACAGGTATGTGAGCAAGCGTATAGCCTATATAATACAGCCCACCAAACTGACCAACATCTACAATACTTATATTAAATTTTGTTATTAATTCAGGTGCAATTATGTTTGGTATTACGCGTAATATATATTGGTACGCATAAAACAGTGACGCCAACAACCAGATTAAAAAATTCCTCTGCAATACTTTACCTCAAAGCTAGTATTATAGATACTCTGTTTATAGAAAACAATATTTTTATGAATACTTATTTTAATTCACCGGAATTTTATACAGTTGAACTCGTAGCCAACATAAGTAGTTTATGCATTAACTAAATTTTCCAGGTTCAAGTTTGGATGATGGAAAAAGTTCACTTTTTCTATTTTTAAAAGAGACCTTTTATTTTACTTATAATTTTTTCTACCATATCTACAACTGGCTCATGAATAAGGTATATGAAAAAAATTACACCACAAATGATAAGTATATTTATGATTTTGCCCTTATTCATCTTTATCTTGAGCTTCACTTTTGTTACAAGATCCATTTTATTT
Source organism: Wolbachia endosymbiont of Aedes albopictus (assembly GCF_024804185.1). Classification (NCBI taxonomy): domain Bacteria; kingdom Pseudomonadati; phylum Pseudomonadota; class Alphaproteobacteria; order Rickettsiales; family Anaplasmataceae; genus Wolbachia; species Wolbachia endosymbiont of Aedes albopictus. The sequence continues at coordinate 228,962 of NZ_CP101657.1, read as the reverse complement.
ATGTTTTTATTTCATGCTAACAATTATATATTAAATACCATAACTTTCAGTAAAATTTGACTTCATAAGTATCCTATTAACTCAATATTAACCTTTCTACATGTAAAATAGTTAATATAACATTGAGGTAGGTTGATGAACATAAGCACAATAGATAATACATTGCAAAATTACATAACAAAATACATTGAACAAACATTCGCTACACATGTGTCAGGCAATAGATATGACAAATTGTATAGGGAACTTCTAAGTGGCATAGAAGAGATAATAAAACTCACTATAAACGAAGCAAAACATTATGACAAAAGTTTGGAAAATCTATATAAAGATTCAAGATTTAATAAGAAATTTATTCAAGCTGTTGCTAAACATCAGGTGTCGGAATTTTTAAATACTCACCCGAAAAGAAAAGAAATTGTTGCAGAATTTTACAATGAACATCACATTAACGAAAGTGATTTAAAGACTCTGGAGAAAGGGAAAGATTTAGTAAATAAAATAAATAACATTAACTTACTGCAACGAAATGAAAAAAATGAGGAATTCAATATTAGAAAGACACTTGCTCACTCAATAAAAACGCCTTCCATAGAAAAATACAAGTTAGAACATTCAAGATAACCTTAGTGAATATTTTTGACGTGGTGAAATGGGTAATTTATGGATAGTCTATTTCATTTTAACTCCCGACACGCTTTAGTAATACCATCACATCCAATTTCTAATTGTTCCTGAGAGGTTGCATAAGAAATTCTGACAAAATTTTCTAGACCAAACGCAATCCCTGGAACCACAGCAACTAAATGATCCTCTAGCAGGTATTCAGTGAAATCAAGATCATTATTTATTACTTTACCACTTTTTGTACTCTTACTGAGCAATCCTTCACACGAGACAAATAAATAAAATGCGCCTTGCGGAATGGATGCTGATAATCCCGGAGCAGAATTTAGCTTTTTCACCATAAAATCTCTACGACTCTTAAAAATCCTTGTTCTTTCTTTCAAAAAACTATGGTCACCGTTTAATGCTGCTGCTGCTGCTGCTTGTGCTATCGAATTTGGGTTAGAAGTGCTCTGAGACTGCAGCGTAGAGATGGCTTTTACTACATCACTTCTACCTGCAATATACCCTATTCTCCAGCCTGTCATTGCATAGGCTTTTGACACTCCATTGACTACAAAAACTCTGTTGTAAAGCTTCGGCTCAACCTGAGTGATAGTAAAAAACTTTTCGTCGTATATTATATGCTCATAAATATCATCTGTAACGACATTCACATGTGGATATTCAAGCAATATTTGTGCTATGTCTTTCAATTCATCATATGTGTACACAACTCCTGCGGGATTGTTCGGTGAGTTAAGAATTAACCATTTAGTCTTTTTAGTTATCCTGCTTTTCAATAATTCCGCTGTCAGTTTAAAATTTTGTTTGCATTCCACTACAACTGGTAAGCCCCCAAAAAGATTTACCATATCAACATATGAAACCCAATAAGGAGCTGGAATAATAACTTCATCTCCAGAGTTAATTGTTGCCATAAACAAATTGAATAACACCTGCTTAGCGCCAGTACCAACACAGATTTGGTTAAACGTGTACTCGAGGTTATTATCCCTTCTTAACTTATTAATTATTGCTTCTTTCAGCTCACGCGTTCCATCAACAGCAGTATACTTAGTTTTACCTTCACTTATTGCCTGAATAGCTGCTTTTTTTATATGATCTGGAGTATCAAAATCCGGTTCTCCTGCAGCTAAAACACAGATCTTTTTTCCTTCATTTTTCAACTTATTTGCCTTATCAGTTACAGCAATCGTAGGTGATGGTTTTATTAGGGACATTCTTTTTGCAAGGTCTGACATATCTTACTGAAGCTAAATTCAAATGATAAACCCTGTACAGCAAAAAAGCTAGGAATTTTGTGTATTGTATTAGTAGCTTTTTACCAAATTCACTAACTCAGCAATATTTTCAACTGGAGTATTAGGAAGTACTCCATGTCCAAGATTAAATATGAAAGGCAAGCCTCTAAAACAATCCATTATACGCTTTGCTTCTTTTATTGCTTCCGTTTTATTATAGGCTAAAAGATTAGGATTAAGATTTCCTTGTAGAGGGATTTTTAAATTCGCTTTCGCCCATTCTATTGGAACATTATAATCTATACTTACTGCAGATACACCTGTTTGTTCGTAGTAATTCTTATAAAGATTTCCAGCAGACCTTGGAAATCCTATTATTGGAAAATCAGAAAATCTATCCTTGATTGCCAAGGTAATTCTCTTTGTTGGTTCGATAACATATTCTTTAAACAATGGTTCCGATAATGCACCAGCATTACTGTCAAATAGCTGAATAACATCTGCTCCAAATTCTATCTGTTTAATTAGATAAATAATCGTTGCTTCCGTTATTCGTTCAATTATTTCCTTCAAATACGGAGGGTAAAAATTTAATATTTTGGAAAAAGTTTTGCTGCTTCCACCTTCTATGATATATGAAGCTACTGTCCATGGGCCACCAGCAAATCCTATAAGAGGCTTTTTTTTTGATAGCTGACTTCTGACTTTCTTTATAGCGTTTAGAATTGGTAAAATTTTAGCTTCAATGTCTTGTAGACTTTTCAATTCTTTAGGATTCTTTATAGGTTTTATTCTCGGGCCCACATTGCGCAGGAAATTCACGTCACAACCCAAAACATCAGCTATTATTAAAATGTCTGAAAAAATTATTGCCGCATCCACGTCAAATCTTGTCACTGGCTGTAACGTCAATTCTGTCACTAAATCTGTATTGTAGCATATCTCCATAAAATTATTCATATTTTCCACTGCTTTGCGGTACTCAGGAAGAGACCTGCCAGCCTGACGCATTAGCCAAATAGGCACTCTTTCACCTGGCTCGTTTTTTTTGATAACTTCTATTATTGTTGTTTTGCTGCTTTCCAATCTATTTTATCTATTCTTTTGTATATTAAAGCATAGTAGTAATAATAATTCTATCAACAACTTGTTACTAACTTAAAATTCAGTAAAAATTGGCGTTGTTTAATTTGTGGATAAATATGTTAAAAACTTCTTTATACTATTGATTTTCTGTTATAATTTATGTGTATAAGTAAGATGTTCAGAGTGTTAGTAATTTTCTTTTATGGAAAATATTTTACCGTCATGCATTGTTACATAACTATGTATATGTCGTTGAAAAAATTGTTGATCAATTGTTGGTATTTTATATCAACAAATAATTCACAAATTAATTTGACATTATTCACATGCTTATTAAACATTTAATAACAGTTTTCTTGATAAATCTGGTCTGAAAACGTTTTTGCCATTACAGGGAATAAATTGAGTAAAAAAAGAACCTTAGTAGAAAAAATAGTATATGGAATTTTTCTCTTCCTTTTCAAAAAAGCTTCTGTGTTGAAAAAGTGTGCGACTGAAGCATTAATGAAAGATCTGTCAGACCTTAATATATTTAATGGTCTATTAAAATTCCGCGATTGTGGTATAATGGATATAATGACTCCACGTACAGAGATATGCGCAGTAGACATTGAGTCAAGCGAGCGTGAAATAATAAAGAAGATAAAAAACACTTGCCACACTAAAATACCAATTTATAGAAATAACTTTGATAACGTAATAGGCTTTTTTTATGTAAAAGATGTTATTTTTAATAGGGATAAAAATTTTAATCTGAGAAATATTATACAAAGCGTAATATTTGTTCCGCCCTCGATGAAGACAACTAATCTTTTTGTTAGGATGAAATCTTCTAAATCATACTTAGCTATTGTATTGGATGAATATGGTGGAACTGATGGTTTAATTTCAATAACCGATCTTATAGAGGAGCTAATACCAAACATTGATAGTGAGAACGAAATAAATTCAGAATATATCATTACTGAATTGTCTCAAAATAAGTTTGAAGTGTCAGCAAGGGTTCTTATAAAGGATATAGAAGAGGATCTAAAAATAGAATTGCGTGACCCTGAAGAAGACTATGTTACACTTGGTGGTTTGATTCTTTCGATTGCTGGTAAAGTGCCTTCTGTAGATGAAGTCATTAAATATAAAAATGGTATGAAGTTTATCATCAAAGATGCGAATGAGCGCTACATTAATAAAATAGTACTAGACTTAAGTGATTACAAAAATTAGATTTGGTACCCCTTGTCGGTTGCCTTGAAACGAAGAAAAAGTTGTAATAACCAAATATGCAACTTAAGTTATAGTTAAATCTATCTCCAGCAAATGATTTTTGCAAGTACAATGCATTTCAGTTTTATAGTACTCTAATAATAAAGAGGTCATATAGATATTAATATCTTTTGTATTTAAATTAGTGTCATTTTTTTTGATTAATTTGTCTACTAATGATTTGCTTATCGGTTTGTGTTCATTTAGAATTTTTATAGTTAATAGCATTTTATCTTCTGTTTGACTCAGTAAAACAGACACTAGTTCAACTTCCGCCACTGTACTGGCTATAGTTAGCACCATGTTAGAAATTATCTTATTTATCTTTTCAATTAAATCTTCCTTATTTTTTGCAGAGTATGCATCTATTTTCCACATGAGCTTTACTTTTTTTTTAATAAGTAATTTTCGATATTGGATTTAGTCTGATCAAAGCTGTAATTATCTGCTGAAGAAGAATATGCCTGCTTCATAACTTTATGTTTATATATTAAATCATCAGAGCTTTCTTTAAGCAGCGACAATGCTTCCTTCTGTATGTTAGCATCATTCTTAGCTATTACTCCAAGCTCTTCTAAGCTAAACATTATTCCATTCATAGAGTTAGCAAAGTCATGAAGCAGCCGTCCTGATAGCAGCTCTATTGTTAACAGTATGTTTTTGATATTTTTGTTCATTGGATAATTATAAATGATTTAAGTTACCCTATATTGATAAGCACATAATAGTCAATTAAAAGAAAGTTTCGTTGCACTTTTTATATCAAGGCATTAATATAGTATTAACAATTTTGAAATTTATAGAAGGATTATGAATACTTATATCAGATCAGGAATAGATCTTGAACTATATAATAAGTTAATAAAAGAAGTCAAGCCTATTGCTCAAGAAACTACTAGAGAAGAAGTAATCAGCGAAATAGGTTCATTTTCTGCGTTATTTGATTTTGCTGCACTAAGTAAGAAATATGGCCATCCAGTACTCGTTTCCTCAACTGATGGAGTAGGTACGAAACTGTTGATAGCTCAAGAAGTGAATAGGCATGATACTATAGGTATAGATTTAGTTGCAATGTGTGTAAATGACTTACTTGCACAAGGAGCAACGCCTTTGTTTTTTCTTGATTACTTTGCAACAGGCATTTTGAGAAAGGACATTTTATTATCTGTGGTCCAGGGCATTGCAAAGGGGTGCAAGCAAGCTAAAATAGCATTGGTTGGTGGAGAAACCGCAGAAATGCCTGGAATGTATGGTAATAATCACTATGACCTTGCAGGATTTGTGGTTGGTGTAGTTGATCGAAAGCAAATTCTTCCAAACTGTAGCATGATGAAAGCAGGTGATTATATAGTTGGCTTAGAGTCAAGAGGAATTCACTCAAATGGGTTTTCTTTGGTGCGCCATATTTTCAAAAGCTTAGGTATAAATTATAACGACTCATCTCCATGGAATAATCAGCTTTGGAAAGAAGTGTTGCTCGAACCAACAAAAATATATGTTGATTCTTTGTTGCCTATTATGCCAAAGGTAAAAGGCATTGCACATATAACAGGTGGTGGCTTGATAGATAATATTCCGCGGATTCTTCCAAAAAACTTATTTGCAAACATAGACATTAATTCCTGGAAATGGCCAGATATATTTTTATGGCTAACAAAGGAGGGTAAAATAGAGAAGAAAGAAATGCTAAAAACATTTAATTGTGGTATTGGCATGGTATTAATCGTAAGTCCTGAGAATATGCAAAACGTGAAAAATCATTTCCAAAAACGTGGAGAAAAAATTGAAATTATTGGAAAACTTGATGAGGCATGTAACCCTCCACTTGATAGAGTAGTATTTAGTTAATCTAACTTTACTGACAGTCTTTTTGCAACTTCTAGGTACGCTTCCTTTAAATCTCCTAAATTCAAACGAAAGACGTCTTTATCTAGCTTTTTATAAGTATTTTTATCCCATAACCTGCAGTTATCAGGGCTGATTTCATCGGCTAAAATGATTTTAGTACTGTCATTTATTAATCTGCCAAATTCTAACTTGAGATCAACTAAATATATACTTGCATTTGAAAATAGGTGGACTAAGATTTCGTTGATTTTTAAAGTTGTAGTTTTAACTTCATCCATTTCTTTGCTAGATAGCCAATCAAAATACAGTATGTGATTTTCATTCACCATTGGGTCGCCTAGGTCATCATTTTTGTAAAAAAACTCGATTATAGGAGATGTAAGTGCCTCACCTTCTTTGATATTAAAACGTTTGCAAAAGCTGCCAGCTGCAACATTTCTAACTACCACCTCAAGAGGAATTATCTTGAGCTTTTTGACTAGCTGTTCTCTTTCGTTTAGAGTTTTTATAAAGTGCGTGCTAGTTCCTGCTTCTTCAAGCTTTTCCATGATAAAAGCACTAACATGATTATTAATTATTCCTTTGCTCTCAATAATTTCATATTTTTTCTTATTGAATGCTGTAACATCATCTTTAAAGTGCTGTATAACAGTTGATGAGTCTTCAGTTTCAATAATGGCTTTCGCTTTACCTTCGTATATTGTTTTATTCAGTGACATGCTTAATTTAACTATATATTATATCAATTTACTGTTCTTAGAGTATAGCTCCAAATAACTTAAAATAAACCTTAATGGCATTTAATGTTACAATATTAACCATATTTCCAGAAATGTTCCCCGGGTTTTTGAACTATTCTCTTGCTGGAAAAGCGTTAGAAAAAAAAATATGGAACCTTGAAGTAATAAATATTCGTTCTTTTGCGAAAGATAAACATTCAACTGTGGATGATGTTCCATATGGAGGTGGAGCAGGAATGGTTATGCGTTCTGATGTAGTTGGTGATGCAGTAGATAGTATGCTCTCTGTTCATAAAAACACTAAGTTTATTTACATGACTCCATCTGGAATTAAGTTTAATCAGAATATTGCCAGAGAATTATTAGAGTTTCCTCATATAACAATATTGTGTGGTCGATTTGAAGGTATTGACCAAAGGATAATTGATGCGTATACTCCTTATGAATTAAGTATCGGAGATTATATACTTTCAGGAGGTGAGCCAGCTGCGATGGTGGTTCTCGATGCATGCATTAGACTTCTTCCAGATGTAGTAAATAATTCCGATAGTATTATTGAAGAAAGTTTTAGTTATGATGGTGGTATGCTTGAATATCCTCAATATACTAGACCTGAGCAGTGGAAGGGATATAAAGTACCTGAGATTTTGTTATCTGGCAATCACAAAAAAATAAGTGATTGGAGGCAGAAGCAGTCTCATGTTATAACAAAAAAGCGTAGGCCTGAATTATTGAATGGAGAGATAAATGACAAATTTACTTAAAAAATTTAACGAACAGCAAATGCAAGTGTTAGCTAAAGAAATACCAGAATTTCGTCCTGGCGATGATTTGAAGGTCACTTTTAAAGTAGTTGACGGTGTAAGTGAACGTATACAGATATTTGAAGGTGTATGTATATCAAAAAGGAACCGCGGGTTACATTCTTCTTTTGTAGTCAGAAAAGTGAGCCATGGAGAAAGTATAGTGTCTCAATTTTTTGTTTATTCTCCTGCACTGGTTTCAGTGCAAGTGACAAGAAAAGGAAAGGTTCGTAGAGCAAAACTGTATTATCTGTGCAAACTATTTGGAAAAGCTGCAAGGATCAAAGAGCGTACTACTTATGTTAAAAAGAAATCTAAGTAGATATAATAGGAAGTGATGTCAATTGTGTCATCCCAGCACTTCCCCAGTGTCATCCAAGTAGCTGATACTGGGATCTACCTTATTCTATATTATGGATGTTATTTTTAGCATGGAGTCTGTTACCAATTGCCTGATTTGTAAATATTTTTATAACTGGATTCCAGTGTCAGCTACTTGCATGGCATCAAAGGTTATTAAACTGGACGTTTGTACAGCTGTGGGCTTGACGATAGGATCCAGGAAAAATAAATGAGTATAAACAAAAAGTTCCTTAAATTACTTCAGTCAAAGCGTGTACATGCTCGTATAAAAAGGAAAAATAAAAAGAATAGAGCATTACGTTTTTGTTCTTTCACGGCACTAGTTATCTCACTTGGCTGTCCTGTGTGTATATTATTGAGTATATTAGTTAACTCTTACAGTGCCTTAACAGTAACGAAAATTTTATTGCCAGTTGAAATAAGTGCTGATCTTACTTTAACAAATAATCCTAGTGATTTGCGGTATAAGTCCATTGGCTTACTCAACGATTCTTTACGTAAGGTGTTTAAAGGAACTGATTTTAAAGACAGTGACGAAATTTTAAGTCGTAATTCTTACAAAGAACTAGAGAATTTTTTTTGTAAGAAAGTAAAAGATAGTGGTGAATATGAGATCTGGTTTACCGCGTCAAGTATAATTAATTCAATAAATAAAGATAAACATTTGAATGATCGTTATGCTAAATTACTTGATTGGCTAAAAGAAAAGAGGAGAGTGAAAAAATTTTTTAATAAGTCTTTATTCCTTAAATCTGACTCTCGTGAACCTGAGAATGCAGGGATTTTAGGGGCATTTATCGGTTCATTAATGACAATTATAGTGTGCCTAGCATTAGCATTACCAATAGGAATTATGTCGGGCATCTGTCTTTACGAATTTATGCCTAAAAATAGGCTAATGACTAATATTGTAGAAATTAGTATGAATAATCTTGCTGCAGTGCCTTCAATAATATTTGGTGTAGTGGGCTTAGCTCTCTATCTTGGCATATTTGGGCTACCACGCTCTTCACCACTTGTTGGTGGAATGACTCTTTCATTTATGATGTTACCTAATATTATAATTGCAACAAAAAATGCCTTTGCGAATGTTCCTATTAGGATAAAAGATGCAGCGTTTGCGCTCGGTGCACCTCACATCAAGGTGATATTAGATCACTCTTTACCAATTGCGTTACCAAGAATAATACATGGTACTGTGCTTGCAATTGCAAGGATTTTAGGTGAATCTTCCCCTTTACTTATGATAGGTATGGTGGCATTTATTGCTGATACACCTACGTCCTTTTTCGATCCGGCGACTGTTCTGCCTGTACAAATATACATATGGTCAAGTAGTCTTGAAATTGCATTTATTGAACTTGCTGCTATTGCAATTATAGCTTTATTATTGGTGTTATTTGCGTTAAATTTAGTAGTAAATTTTGTAAAAAAGAAATTCGAATTTTCTAATTTTTAGCAATTCATGAAAATCACAGTCCTATCTGGTTATGGCTTAAATTGCGAAAAAGAAACCGCATTTGCATTTATAGAATGCAGCAGAAAACTTGGTATTAGTAATATTGAAGTAAAAATCGTTCACATTAATGATATCATAGATAATCCAAGTGAACTGAGATTAAGCAATATACTTGCAATTCCAGGAGGTTTTTCCTATGGTGATGACACTGGTGCTGGTAATGCGTTTGCTTTACGTATTAAAAACAACTTGTTGGATGAGTTTCAAGAGTTTTTATCTCAGGACAAGCTGATTATAGGAATATGTAATGGTTGTCAGATATTGGTAAAATTAATTCCAGAGTTCTCTAGTCTAGCTTTAATCCATAATGATATAGGCAATTATCAATGCCGTTGGATTAGAGTGGGAGTTAATCCGCAGAGTAATTCTATTTGGCTACGGGGCCTGAGTGAACTATATCTCCCTATTGCTCATGGGGAAGGCAAATTTTTTATGGATCAAGATATTTTGAACCAATTGATTGAGAGCAATTCCACTGCATTACGTTACATTGATGAAAATGGCAACTATGCTAACCTACAATTTCCTTACAATCCGAACGGATCTACATACGACCTAGCAGCTTTATCAGATAAAAGTGGAAGAGTGCTAGCTTTAATGCCCCATCCAGAGAGGGGAATATTTTTTACTCAGCAAGATAATTGGCCTCTTGAAAAAGAAAAGAGCAAGCGTTTAGGTATTGCTGTACCAAAATATAGTGATGGAATGCTTATATTTGAAAATGCACTAAAGTATTTTTGTTAAAATTTATTGGTAGGGGTTTATGGTCGAAATTATCCTCTGATATTGCAAAAAACTTGCTTGACAAACTCCGCCAGCCCCCTTATTGTAGTATTAAGGGTATTTATGACTCAAAACTTGTTTTTGACCTGCAGGCTCAATGACAAAATTCAGTAAAAAACTCAGAGTATTTATTGGCGGATTACATAAAATTATAGCGGCTGCATGTCTTTTTTATTTTTTCTACATTCAGCCAAATCGCGCTTATTTTAAGCGTTAGCACATTATTACAGCGCCACTTACAGTAATATAGAGTCAAAACTCGCTACTCGGGGCTTCTTTTGCCTTTTTTTTTATTTGGTAAATTTCTTAATATTTGTAACTAAACGACAACCGTCGTTCCGCTATGTATTAGCGGATGAGATACCGTGAATAAATCACGGTATGACGTAGGATTGCCGTCATCCCGCTACGTGTTAGCGGCTAAGAGATACCGCGGCGGAATGACGGTTCGTGGCGGTATGAAGGTTGAGCAATTCGTCATTCCGCTATGTGTTAGCGGCTAAGAGATACCGCGGCGGAATGACGGTTCGCGGCGGTATGAAGGTTAAGCAATTCGTCATCCCGCTGCTTGTTAGCGGATGAGATACCGCGGCGGTATGACGGTCTGCGGTGGAATGACGGTTAAGTAATTCGTCATTCCGCTATGTGTTAGCGGCTAAGAGATACCGCGGCGGTATGACGGTCTGCGGTGGAATGACGGTTAAGCAATTCGTCATCCCGCTGCTTGTTAGCGGGATCTCTTGTTAGCGCCGCGGCGAAATGACGGTTAAGCAATTCGTCATCCCGCTACGTGTTAGCGGCTAAGAGATACCACGGCGGTATGACGGTCTGCGGTGGAATGACGGTTAAGCAATTCGTCATCCCGCTGCTTGTTAGCGGGATCTAGAGATACCACGGCGGTATGACGTAGGGGTTGCCGAGATTCCAGTGCTTGACACTGTCATCCAGTTTTCTTTATAATTTCCTTTGTGAAAGAACAAAAGTGCTTATTTGTAACCATAGCTGGCTTACCAAATGCTGGGAAGTCTACATTAATTAACAGCATCATAGGCAAGAAAATTGCAATTGTCACCCCTAAGGTGCAGACAACAAGGACGCAAATAAGGGGTATTGCAACATGCAACAACACACAAATTGTCTTTACTGACTCCCCAGGAATTTTCTCAGCAGAAACAAAACTTGAAAAAGCTTTAGTCAAATCTGCATGGTCAGCAATAAAGGGTGATGATATCACTTTGTTACTTGTTGATGTAAGCAATTACTTAAAAAACATAGAAAGAATAAAAACTATATTTGCACGACTGCAGCGCACAAAAGGCAGATGCATTTTGGTTATCAATAAAACTGATTTGGTAAAAAGGCCAGAACTCAAGATGGCTCATGAGCATCTGAATTTGCTTTATAAATTTGAAAAGGTGTTTATGATATCAGCATTAAAGAATGATGGCCTTTCTGATTTGATGAATTACTTGTCTGAAGTTGCACCGGTGAGCTCTTGGTTTTATGAAGAAGATCAAATAACCGATTCCTCGACAAATTTTTTATCAGCAGAAATTACGAGAGAAAAATTATTCTTGAACTTGCGTGAAGAATTGCCATACTCTACAGCTGTTATAACTGAACAATTTGAGGAAAAAAAAGATGAGAGTTTAGTCATCAAACAGATCATATTCGTGTTGAAAGATAGTCATAAAAAAATAGTGCTAGGGAAAGATGGCAGTAATATTAAAAAAATTAATATCGAAGCACGTGCTGAACTAGAAAAATTATTTGAGAGCAAGGTTCACCTCTTTTTGTTCGTAAAAGTGCGACCTTGGATCAACCGTCCGGAGGAGTATATAGGCAATGCTTAATTCTTTGTTAGTATTTGATATTGAAACTATACCGGATATAAATTCCTGCAAGAATTTGCTGGATATTGATGACAATAGCAGTGTGGAAGAGAAAAGGGACGCATTAACAAAATACCACCTGGAAATAACAAACGGGCAGAACTCTTTTCTGCGTCAGCCCTTCCATCAAATTGTAGTTATTAGTTTTTTACTTTGCAATATAAGCTGCCAGAGCGGTTACGAAGTGTTCACACTGCAAGAAATTAGATCTGGAGGCACACTAAATTCCAGTGAAAAGGAGCTAGTGAAAGGATTTTTTAACTACATATCAGAGAAAAAGCCAAGATTAGTTTCGTTCAACGGACGCACTTTTGATATACCAGTACTGAAGTATCGTGCTATGGTCCATGGCATTCAAGCAGAATATTTTCATAAAGCTGGCGATAAGTGGAATAGTTACAATCAGAGATATAGTAGTGATTGGCATTGTGACTTACTTGAAACCCTCTCTGATTTTGGAGCCTCTGCAAGAGTAAAAATGAACGAAGTTTGTGCAGCATTTAATCTTCCTGGTAAGATTGGAGTTGATGGGTCACAAGTTATGGGCTTATACGATAGCGGCAAAATACAAGAGATTCGAGATTATTGCGAAACGGATGTAATTAATACTTATTTGATTTACTTAAGGTTCGTGCATCATCAGGGAAGGATTACTACTGAAAGCTACAACAAAAGCGTGGAAGAGCTGCTTTTAGAGTGCGAAAAAAAAGAACATCTGAAGAAATTTAAAGAAGAATGGCAAATAACTTGTGGTGGAAAAATTTTACTTCCATAGAATAAATAGTAGAGTTATAATGCACTAACAAGCGAACCTCTGTACTAAGTTTTGGTTAATATACACGTTGAGCGTATTAAGAAAGTTGCTTTTAAGGTATTGCATTTTACTTTTATTTTCGTTATAAGGTTGCTTTAAGTTGAATTTTCAACATTTTTATATTATTTACATTTAAGACAATGATTTCGAAATTTTTTGGGGGCACTTCATGAAAAAATCTATTTATACTAGAACTGCTCTAGTTTCTTTATTAACTTTATGTTCTTTCAGCAGTTTTGCAGCTGACTTTCCTGATGAGAGTATGAAGGAAATAAAAAAACAGGAGAGCACAAAAACTTCTGGAAAAACAGAAGTTATGAAAACATCAAATAAAAAATTGAAAGAAAAGATGGACAGAATATGTAATACTGATCCAAGAAAAAAAGCTGAAGAGCTTAAGAAAAAAGAGGAGCTAAGATTAGCAGCCGAGCAGAAGAAAAAAGAGGAGATTAGGCTAGCAAATGAGAAAAAAGCAAAGCTTATAGAGGATTCAAAAGCGAAAGCTCTAAATGCTAAGAATTCTAATATAGAAAAAGGTAAAGTTTCAAAAACTAAGGTTTCTAAAACTAAGAATGCTAAAATTAAAGCTAAAGATGTAAAGAAGGATGTAAAAGTTATTAACAAAAATACAGAGGAAAAAGTTAAGGCAAATCCTGTTGTTTCAGTTGGTGGGGTTGATATTATCGACACTAACCAAGGAAAAGATGGCTTAAGAATAACTTTCGGTGGTGTTGTTGATGCTCAAAGCCATGGCAAACCTGGAATAATTGGTGATAAGCGTTATAACATTATGCCGGGCAAATCTGCAGATTATTTCAACAATGCTCAGAATAACATAAAAGGAGCAAATCCAATATTCCCTGGGGGAATAGGAAATATTGGTGATTATAGCGAAAGCATGGGTATGATTTCGGATGCAATATTGCACTTAAGAGCTGAAAACAAAAATGAAGATTTAGGACTTCTTTATGGTGCTGATGTGCAGTTTCATGTCCCAGTTACTGAAGGTAAGGGAGCATCACAAGGTGTGAATGCTGCAAGGGGCAGAAGTGCACATGTGTTTTTGAGTTCAAAATATGGTGACGTGAAGCTTGGTTACCAATTTGGGCCTGAGGCTCTGATGAGACTTGATGCAACAAGAATTGCAACTGTTGACGGGGCTGCAGATAGCGACTGGTTCAGAAAAGTGAATTTAGAAGGAAGTGCTGCAAATTTTCCATTTTACGTAACACCACGTCTTTACACTGAAAGCTTCTCAAGCGAGAGTGAAAAACTCTCCTTCCGTATGGCAGGGAAATACAACAAAGATGTTATGACTACACTGCCGTTTAGAGCTGCTTACTACTCACCAAATTATATGGGTGCAAGATTTGGTATTAGCTACTCACCTCGCTATGATAGTGGTTTATCCGTTGTAAAAGAAATAGCTCCAGATCTTCTCAAAGATTCAAGTGATAAGGTAACGGGGATAAAACATGAGGAGACGCTAAGACATGTTGGGCCAGACTATGAGCACATAATAAGTGCTGGTGCATCATATGAATATGACTTTAGTAAACATAACATAAAAGTTAAAACTTCTGTGGTTGGTGAGTATGGTCAAGTAAAAGAACCAAATAAAGGTAAGCATCTTTATAATGAGTTCATAGAATACAATAACCTGGCAGGTATTAATTTAGGTGCAAGTGCTGATTATAAGATTAATGAAGATCAAGGTGTAAAATTTGCTGCTTCTTTTGCATATTTGGGCAAATCTGGTCAACCAAAAGGTATTGAAAAATTAGGCAATAATGGTGAATACAGCAAAATTGGTAGTGGTACCACTACCGATGATGGTAAAAGAGTGAAAGGCTTAGAAGATCAATTTGTAGGAGATGGTAAAGACACTATGTACTGGACTGCAGGTGTTGGCTATCAATATGAGAATATCTACACAAGCTTGACATACTTTGGCAGTAGAATGAATGATGGAGATATGCTTCACGATGGTGCACTTGGCGTTCAATATGATCTTTCTCCTGCATGCAGTAAGAGCAAATTTGTTCCTTATGCAGCTCTCCATTATTTTATGACTGACGAAAAAGGTGTGATGAAAGATAAAAATGATGCTGATGTACCTTCTAACCAAGGAGTTCTTCTGCTCACTGGTGTGAAGTTTTCTTTCTAACCAGCTAATACACACCACAGCTTGAATGTGGTGTGTATTTCCAGATGAAAATTATTTATATTGAAAAAATTTTCAATATATGGTATAACAGCTTAAAGTAGAAGTAACAATATCATGGATATAACAGTAAATCTTGATGGAGAATTTGAGAAAATAGTACAGTCTCATTCTATGTTACAAAATCGTTCCGTACCACAACAAGTCAAGCATTGGGCTAAAGTTGGTCAGATTGTTGAAAATAACCCTGAGCTAAGCTATAACATCATTAAAGAAATCCTTTCAGGCATCAAGGATGCTAAATTAGGCAATATTGAAGAGTATAAGCCTATAAAGCTTTGAAAATTCTTCTTACCAATACTTTTAAGCGGTCAATGAAAAAGCTGCATAACAATCAACTATCTAAACTTGAAGAAGCTATCAAGCAAGTCCAAGGCAATCCACATATTGGAGAGCTCAAATCAGGCGACCTTGCAAATGTTCGTGTGTATAAATTTTCCATTTTTAATCAACTTACTTTGTTGGCTTATTTTTACAATGAACAAAATGATGAATTAACATTTCTTGCCCTTGCTCCACATGAGAATTTTTATAGAGATCTGAAGAAGCGAGTTTAGTCAACATAGCAGCCGTTTCTTTTCTACCATTATTTATAGGAGGCCCCTATGCAAACCACACTAAAAAATCATTTAGCTGGAGAATTACTTACCACTGCTACGTGCTGGAAATTAATGCTTGCAGGTGGAGAAGTAATGGGATTCACTGACTATGATGAAGATTTAAATATTGATAATATACTCTATGAATCTTCAAGTGGGTTTACAGCCAGTAGTATAATATTAAACAGCGATTTAAAAACTGATAATCTAGAAATTGAAGGGATATTAAATAGTGTTGATATTAAAGAAGAAGATGTTTTATCAGGAAAGTACGACTTTGCAAATATTGAGATATTTCTTGTGAATTATAAAGACTTGATCCAGGGGACAATGAATCTACATTCAGGAACTTTTGGTAAAGTGACATTAAGTAGTGGAAGATTTATTGTTGAAATTAGAGGGCTTTCAGCAAAGCTTGAGAGAAGCATAGCAGAATTATACTCTCCTGCATGCAGAGCACAATTTTGCGATGATAAATGTAAAGCCGATACTAAAAAATTTAGTAAAATAAGTACAATCACTAAAGTAATAGACGAAAGAAGATTTGAAGACACGAATTTAACTGAGAGTGATGAATATTATAAGCACGGAGTAGTGAAATTCTTTGGCTCAACAGCGTTTGAAAGTATAGTAAAAGAATATAAAAATAGAGTGGTTACATTATTTACTTCGCCTTCATACCAAATTTTTGCTGGAGATAAATATTCAATACTCGCAGGTTGCGATAAAACATTTCCAACTTGCAAAAACAAGTTTAACAATACTGTGAATTTCCGTGGTGAACCCTATATACCAGGTTTTTATATTGTTTAGCAGCATAATTTTCAATATTATGAATACATGGAAAGGTGGCTGAGTGGTCTAAAGCACACGCTTGGAAAGCGTGCACATATGAAAATATGTCGGGGGTTCGAATCCCCCCTTTTCCGCATATCACTTCTAGAATAGTATAAAACCCGCTATGTCAGCCTCCTTTTATCCCACTTAGGTATGTACCAATATACCTAATTTTGTTACAACATTCCCAATAACATAAATTATTTTAGCTATACTATCAATAGCATTGCTTTAAAAAGAGTGCCCATATTTTCAGTCAACCTTAAGAATTCACTAAAGATCCTATTCTTTTGTTCATCACTTGCGCTTTTCATTAAAGCCTGAGTTCTTTCTTTTATGCCAAAAAGATATAAAAATTCTCTTTGAGTTAAAATCTCGCAATCTACGTGTTTTAATGAATCTTTTAATACTTGAAAGTTTACAAGTGCAGTAATATCGCTATTACCAACATTCTCAAGAAAATTAGCATACTTATGTTGTTTTATCGATTGCAAAGTGCTCTTATATCCAGGATATACATAACCATAATCTATAATCAACGCAGCTCCTTTATTATTATGTATCTTCTTCTCAAGTTTTTTTAATATTTCAACCCCAGTTGAACATATTTCCACCACTGCACCATTAAAAAGTTTTCCATTTGTCGTCTGAGTCGCTAATACTGAAACCCATGATTCTTTCTTTCTGGATTTCAGTGCCACGCACTGGAATGACACTCCATCATCTTGTTTTGTTACCCTATTTTCGTACCACTGCCCATCGCGGTAAACAAACTGATCTATCGGAAGAGCGTCAAAGAACTCATTTGCTAAAAAAATGGTTGGTTGTTCTGGTAGGTTGTCAATATCTTTGTGCCAATTAACACCTAAGCCTTTTAATTTTTCCTTTTGTATCTTCCGTAAAGTAGGGCTTATTTCAACTAAGTGGATCAACATTGAATTAAAAAAGCTGCTGTACTTTTTAGTGACTCTTATTATATCGTGAATGAGTGTTCCTTTGCCTGGCCCAAGTTCAACTAGAGAAAATTTTGATGGCTTTCCTAATTTTTCCCATGTATGCATTATCCAAACTGCAATTACTTCACCAAATAATTGGCTGATCTCAGGTGCAGTAGTAAAATCACCATCCTTACCAAGTGGTAATCTACTCGTATAGTAGCCGTATCTTTCATGGTACAAAACGGCATTCATGAAATCACTGATGGATATTGATCCTTGACTTTTGTCAATTAATTCGTGTATATAAGAGAGCATGTTATTAATAAATGTTTAACTATAGCGTGCCATAATATAAAATAGTAGAGTATTTATATATATAGTATAAACTTAAGTTTGTGAGTAATAGTGCTTCAGTTATGGACGACAAAAACACCGATTATGTTGCCCTTATACCTCAAGATGATAGTATTGAATACAAATTTGAAGAAGCTGTCAATTTTATAGAAAACAAGGTTATAAATGCTGATGGACTAACTTTAGTGGAAGTATTTCAAGTGCTAGTTCAAATGCTAGATGGTGATCTAGAATTGGTAAAAAAAATACTAGCATATGCTAATGTTATGGCAAAGCATGGAATGAAGGTAGCAAAAGAGTCGCAATTAAGCAGAGCTGATGTTCGCCGAGCTTTGGAAGGTAAAGAAAGTGTTATCAATAGACAAGATTTTATAAAGAAACCACCTCTTCCACCTGCTATAAAATCGACCAAAAAGAAAAGTAGAGGTCTTTAGATGGCTGAATCTATAAAAAAATTTACTGTACAATGTGACTTCAAAGGACAAAGTTCACCTTTTGCAATATATATAGGAAATCCAAAAAGTGATGCTCATCCAATTCATCATCAAGATTCCTGGCTTGTAAAAGAACGTGGAGGGAATATTCCTAACAAAGTAAAAGAAAGTCTACAAAAATTATATAAACTATCTCAAGAAAATGGAGTCTCTTTCTCAGAGTTATGTGCGTATGCCATTACTGTGGTTAGTAATAATGATAAAAAAAGTGACGACAAGCAGTGAGATAGTTTAATCCCTCAATATTTCATTTATAGAGGTTTTCGATCTCGTCTTTTCATCCACTTTTTTTACTATAACTGCACAATAGGTTGAAATGTTATTTTTAGATGGAATAGACCCTGGTACCACTACAGAACAAGGTGGCACTTCGCCATAAAATACCTCGCTAGTTTCTCTATCAATAATCTTTGTTGATGCTCCAATAAACACACCCATGCCAAGGACTGATCCTTCTCTAACTACCACACCCTCGGCTACCTCGCTACGTGCTCCAATAAAGCAATTATCTTCTATAATGACAGGTGAAGCTTGAATAGGCTCAAGGACTCCACCTATTCCCACTCCACCGGAAATATGGCAGTTTTTTCCTATTTGCGCACAGCTACCAATCGTTGACCAGGTATCTATCATTGTTCCTGAATCAACATATGCACCAACGTTGATAAAACTTGGCATTAGAACAACATTTATACCTATATAAGCAGATCGGCGGACAAAACACCCAGGAACTGCTCTAATTTTTAACTGGCGAAATTTTTCCTCATTCCATTCACTAAATTTGTTACCGATCTTGTCAAACCAGCAATTGGTATTGTCTATTATTTTGTTTTCTTCAGTGAGAAAATGTAATAATATTGCCTGCTTTATCCACTTATGTACTACCCATTCTCCACTTGATAGCTTTTCTGCTACTCTAATTTTGCCACTATCAAGGAGCTCAATTACCTCTTTAATCGCTATTCTTGCTGTTTCCTTTAGGTTACAATCATTAAATTTTTCTCTATTTTTCCAAATATTTTCTATCTCACTTTGTGTTTTTTTTAGTTGCAAACTTTCCATTTGTTATATATATTAATATTAAATTTATAGCTCTGTATCATTTGAGCTTGTTACCACTTTATATGTAAGTGCTATGAAAATACAATGTAATAGTTGTACTAAAACTTACTTAGTATCTTCTGAGCAAATTGGTGCATTTGGAAGAAAGGTAAAGTGTACGAACTGCAGTCATATATGGTATGAACATCTAGAAGAAGCATCAAACAGATCGCACTCTGCTAATATACAGGAAAAAAAAATTAGTGGAAGGAATTTTTTACAAAATCTAGCATTTACCACTCTAGCTTTTGCAACAGCTACAGGGTTATGCGTCGTAATTGCCAATGGCATCTTTCCTAGAGAGATGAACAAAGCATACAAAACGATCAGTTCATATAAGGATTCAATAAGCTATAAATTAGGGTACAAAAAAGAAAAAACAGAAAATCCAAATGTAAAAAAACTTGTTGTAAATAAGTTTTATCAAGACTACCTTTTTTTATCTAATTTAAGATCTAGTTAAATAGGCATAAACCATCGCCGATATCGGTATCCAGTTCCTATAGCTACTCAGATGATGCAAATAGTATTAGGGTGACAGAGTTTTGAAAATAAGTTATCTTTTAGTAAAGAACAGCTCATGAGTATTAAAATTGCACCTTCTATACTTTCAGCAGACTTTGCAAAGTTAGGAGAAGAAGTAAGAAAAATTAGCGATTTAGGTGTGGATTACATACACATAGACGTTATGGATGGGAATTTCGTCTCAAATATTACAATTGGTCCTAGCGTTGTCTCTGCAATACGTAAATATAGCAATCTTCCTTTTGATGTGCATTTAATGGTCAAATCTCCTGGTGACCATATTGAAAGCTTTATAAATGCTGGTGCTGATATTATCACTGTACATGCAGAAGCAGAGATACATCTTGAGAGATTGATAAGAAAGATAAAGTCATACAAAAATGTAAACGATGCAAAAAAACCGATTCAAGTTGGAGTTTCAATTGTTCCTTCAACTTCTCCAAGTGTGCTTGAATACATAATACATGAGCTAGATATTGTGCTGATTATGACAGTCAACCCTGGCTTTGGAGGGCAGGAATTTATTCATTCACAATTGAACAAGATATCTACTATAAAAAAAATGATACAGGAGCGTAATCTTAAAACACAAATTTCAGTAGATGGTGGAATTAACTTTTCTAACGCAGCTGATATAATAAAAGCAGGTGCTGATATTTTAGTTGCGGGATCGGCAATATTCAAGACTGAAGATATTAAGAAGGCCGTAAACGATCTTAAAAATCCATCGTGGTAATCCTATATAGCTAGTGCAGCCCTACGTCATACTGCGATTTATTCCATAATTGTACGAACATTATGATTTGAGAGCAATTTCCACTAGGAAGGTGTCATTCCAGTGCCTCTATGATGTCATCCCAGTGCTTGACACTGGGATCCAGCTTTTTCATAATCATCAAAATGTTGTATTTTTACATAAAATGGCTACTTTTATGCTTACCAACTTAATAAAATTCCTGGATCCCAGTGTCAAGCACTGGGATCTGATGGGCCAAAATCACAATGTTCGTACAGCTATGGATTCGTTCGCGGTATCTCAGCCGCTAACACGTAGCGGAATGTTGGCAAACCTAAGATCTTTAGCTAATTAACACAAATTATTTCTATTATCTACCAATTTGAAAAAGTCTCTGGTCCAAGTAGTCAAGCTACTTGGATGACAAGAGGTAACGCAAGAAGTTTACTCTTAATAAAAGCCTGATGATGAATCATTATTACCAAATTTCGGCCTATTTCTGTTGCTGAAGCCAGAACGAGGACGAGAAGGCCTCTTATGGTGACTTCCTCCAGGTTTCCTATTAAATGAATTATTGTAATAATTATCCCTGTCATTTGGACCATCTTTCCTTTCCTCGTTGTAAAGCTCACCTTCAAAAAACTCTCCCGTCTCTTGATCAACTCGACGTCTTGACAACTTTGGACATCCACCTTTTTCGAAATCAATTACTAGTGCTTTGAAAGTATCACCTTGTTTAAGTATGCTCTCTATAGAATCTATGTGTTCATTAGCTACTTCACTTATGTGCATTTTTCCTTTTCTGCCATTAAGAAATTCAAGCTCTACAATAGACTTCTCTATTTTTACAACTTTGACATCAACTATAGAACCTTGCTCTAGTTCTGTTATTGAATCAATCATCATACTCTTTGCAATTTCAGCTTCAGTACCACTCGTGGCAAAAACAGAAACTTTACCATCATCTCCTATTTCAATTTTTGCATTACTTCTTTCACACACACTACGTATATTTTTTCCTTTAGCACCAATAGCTGCAGAAATTTTGTCTTTATCTATGTAAAATGATAACATCCTTGGTGCATGGTCTTTGACGTCATCACTGTGTTCTGAAATCACTGCATTCATTTTTTCTAAAATATGTAATCTTCCAGCTTTTGCCTGTTCTAAAGATTTTTCAACAATTTCAAAGCTTATACCAGAAATTTTCATGTCCATTTGTAACGCCGTAACCCCTTCACTAGTTCCTGCTACTTTAAAGTCCATATCACCAAGATAATCTTCATCACCCAATATATCGGAAAGTATTACATACTCGTCTTTATCTTGAATGAGACCCATAGCAATTCCAGCAACAGGGGCCTTTATTGGCACACCCGTATCCATTAAAGCAAGAGAAGTCCCACAAACTGTTGCCATAGAAGAAGAACCATCAGATTCCATAATTTCAGATACTACTCTTATTGTATAAGGGAATTCGGATTTATCAGGTAAAACAGGATGAATTGCTTTCCAAGCAAGTTTGCCATGACCGATTTCTCTTCTTCCTGGTGCACGTGCAGCAGAAGTTTCTCCAACAGCAAATGAGGGAAAGTTATAATGCAACATGAAATGCTCACGTCTATCCCCTTCAATATCATCCACAATTTGCTCATCTTGAGTAGTGCCAAGAGCAGTAACAACCAGTGCCTGAGTATTGCCTCTTGTAAATAGTGCAGAACCGTGAGTTCTGGACAGAACATCAACTTCAACTTCTATCTGACGTATCTCATCATGCTTACGACCGTCTATCCTTACACCTTTCTTCCTAATTATTTCACGTACTAAAGATCTTTCAAAGTTTTTTATTGCATACGTAATTAACTTTTCATCTTTTCCAGTCTCTTTAAGAGTGTTCAATATATTCTCTCTGACCGCTTCTAGAGCTTGAACTCGCTCTTGTTTTACTGTTTGCAAATATGCTTTTTCAAAATCTTTACCGTATTTTTCGAGCTCTTGTGTTATATCTGATGTATCAACAGGAGCAAAGCTTTCAGGCTTATTGCCAACTGTATCAGCAAACTCTTTTATGAGCTTGATGACAGGTTTAAGGTGTTCATGGCCAAATTTTATTGCATTAAAAACGTTTTCTTCAGAGAGCTCTTTTACTTCTGATTCAACCATTAAAATTGAATTTTCATCACCGGACAAAAACAGATCCAAGCTGCTTGCTTTCATCTCTTGAACAGAAGGGTTGAGTATATAGTTATTATTTTCATCACAACCAACTATCACTCCAGCTATAGTAAAGTGAAAAGGAACACCAGAAATCGCAAGAGCTGCAACAGCACCAATCAATGCTGGCACTTCAGGAGGATTGACTGTATCATAAGTTAATAGATTACACACCACACTAATTTCATCATGAAATCCTTCTGGAAAGAGTGGCCTTACACTCCTATCTATTACTCTTGAGATTAAAGTTTCTCTATCAGATGGCTTGCCTTCTCTTTTAAAAAAACCACCAGGGATCTTACCCATGGCATAGCTTTTTGCGATAAACTGCACATTTAAAGGTAGGAAATCAACGCTTTCTTCCTTCTCTTTACGTACAACAGTTACTAAAACAGAAGTATCACCGTAATTTACAACTACTGAACCATGAGCTTGGCGTGCTATTTTTCCTGTTTCTAAAGATAAGGCACGACCACCCCACTCTATAGATTTTTTTATAATTTTAAACATACTAAATTCCTCGATTATTTTCTAATGCCTAACTTCTCTATTAATTCCTGGTAGGCTTCATTACCAAATCTACGCTTTATATAATTTAAGTGCTTGCGTCTTCTACCTATCAATATAAGTAAACCACGCTTAGAGTGATGGTCATGCTTGTGCACTTTAAAATGCTCAGTTAAGTTGCTGATCCTCTCGGTCAAAATTGCACATTGTACAAAAGATGAACCTGTATCATCTTCTTTAATTGCATATATATTTATCAAACTCTTTTTCTTTTCGGATGTTATCGACATCTAAACCTCATTTTAAATATTAAAAACACGAATGGGTTTCACACAACCATAAATAAAACTGCAGATTGCAATAGGTACACTACCCACTATCGTACAACAAATATCATAATTCTTTAAATTACGCAAGTTATTTAATACAATTTCCTGACCTTTTCTGATTTTCCCCGCATCTTCTGGGGAAATTTCAACTTTGAACATCGATCTTAAAACCGATTCAATGGGAATGATGAAACTTTTTACATTACTCCCTGTACCTTCTATTACTCCAGTATCACCTTTTGTTATCGGAGAGTAAGTTATTGTGTTTCTTTCAGCGAGCTGTCCAATTGTCACTGATTCGTTTTTTCTGAAGTCACCTACCATAGTTCTTCTTAATTTCGTAATGTGTCCAAAACAATTTAATGTAATGCCAAGATCCCGAGCAATTGATCTCACATATACACCACTACCGCACATCATAGAAAAATCTGCACTATTATTTATGGTGTCCACAGATATCAATTTCAGCTCATGTATTTTGACTTGTCGGGGTTTTATATTTACCTTTTGCCCACTTCTTGCCAATTTATACGCCCTTGCTCCTTTGATTTTTATTGCTGAAAATTGAGGAGGAGTCTGCTTGATCTCACCAATAAAATCTTCAATTGCACAATTTATTTGATTATATTCGGGTTTTATATTGCTAGTTCTAATGATATCACCACCCAAATCATCCGTTGTTCTTTGTTCGCCCCATTTTATTGTAAAATCGTATGCCTTTAAGTCACAAGATAAATACGGTATAGTTTTCGTTGCCTCGCCAAAAGCAATTGGCAACACACCTGAAGCTAAAGGATCAAGTGTTCCCAGATGACCAGCTTTCTCAATTCCAAAGATCTTTTTAACTTGGGTTACAGCTTGTGCAGAACTAATTCCTATTGGTTTATCGAGATTCAGCCAAGCATGTTTCATATGTTAATTATATACAACTGATAACAGTTTAGCTTGAAATATATACTTTATGTAAAAAATAGCTTGACTAACATGCATCTATTAACACACACTTAATCTTTTTATTAGCCTTATTATAAGGGGACTATTATGACTACAGATAAAGATCAAACTATATGGAAGTGGGAAAATACTGCACATATAACAAAAATAGGTATTGAAGGTACAGTTGCACTTGCATCTTTAGCGGGAGCAATAACGGCAATATTGATTGCTACTAAAGTAATTGCTGGCCCTGCATCTTTAGCACTTGTTGCTAGCCCTGCTGGAATTGCAGTTCTATTTATTGCAGCTATATATTCTGCTGCAGCAGCTTATGTTTCATATCAGCAAATGAATGCGATTGGTGAAAAAGGACCTCAAGGTGATAAAGGACCAGTTGGCGATAAAGGACCTCAAGGTGAGAAAGGTGAAGCACTCAATCTTAAATATGAACTACAAAAACCTGAAGTTATGAAAATATTTGAAGATAAGTTCCAAGAAAAAGGCCCAGCCCTAAACTAAATAGCACAAGAGGTAGAGGTGGTTCTGCCTCTTTTTTTCATTTGAGAAGAGTTACGGTAATCTATCCCACACCTCAACTACATCCTCACTAAACTCTATTATCTCTGCTTTTTTGAACTGATAACATTCATTTATGGATTGAATCCCTAAATCTCCTATAAAAGACATGGCATCATTACCTAGAATTTTACCACTACGGCAGATTATCAGCCTGTCGATTAAATTATGCTTCAGTAGCTCTGTAATTAACACTCCTCCACCTTCAACTAATAATCTTGTTATACCAATTTCTGAAACAAGTTTTGATGCCATGTCTTTTAGGCAGACTTTGCCGATAACATCAGGTTCCGATGTCATTCCAGCGCGTGACCAGTTTTCATTATGCAATTGCTTGAAGTTTTCTGGATCCCAGTGTCTGGGCACTGGGATGACAGGAGAAGGCGTTGGAATGACAGGAGAGTGTGTTGGGGTGACATCTGGAATAACAGGAGGTTTGTGATTTGAATTGACTATCAAATAATTAATGTTTTTTATTTTTCTCTCTACTTCCTTACTTGTGATTACCCAAGTTATTACTTTATCTGCAGTCTTTGCAATATTGTGCTCTTCCTTCAATTTTGCTTGGCTATCTATAATTAGCCTTATTGGCGATCTATTTTCAAGGCCTGGTAATCTGCAAGTTAAGAGTGGATCGTCATTAATGAGGGTATTGCTGCCAATCATAATTGCATCATATTTTGCTCTAAGCTCATGCACCCAATTTCTTGTATCCTCACTTATTATCCATTTGCTATCGCCTGTAAATGTTGCGATTTTTCCGTCAAGAGTTGTTGCGATTTTGCAAGCTATAAATGGTCTATGTAATTCTTTAGTGGTTAAAAAACCAACATTCAGTTCTTCTGCCTCTTTTTGCATAATACCTTGCTCAACTTCAATTCCTGCTTCTTTCAGAGCTTTAATGCCTCCACCTGAAACTCTACTATCTGGGTCAATAGTTGCAATTACTACCCTTCTTACACCAGCTTTTATGATTTTTGCAGTGCAAGGTCCTGTGACTCCGTGATGACAACATGGCTCAAGAGTGATATATATAGTTGCACCATGAGTTGAATCTTTAGTGTTTTGCAAAGCAACTACCTCTGCATGCGGACGTCCACCGATCCCTGTATATCCCTCACTAATAATTGTACCATCCTTTACAATAACGCACCCAACAGCAGGATTTGGTGCAACATTCCCAAGACTTTTTTCTGCAAGCTTTAATGCAATTGACATGAAGTGATCATCTGTCATTAGAAAGAAGTCATTTCATAGGAGGTATCAAAAATTCTTCTGTGCTCGTGTATGGCAAATCTATCTGTCATACCTGAGATATAGTCACATATTATTACTGAACGCTGAGATTTACAAGCGAGTTTGCTCCACTCTGTGGGAAGTAATCCTGGGTTTTCATAAAAACATTGAAAAAGTTCCTGTATTATGCGTTTTGCTTTGTTCATCGTTCTACTCAGTTTATAGCTTCTGTATATTTTCTCCATGTTGAATCTTTTCATTTCTTTTGTAGCATTCGCAACTTCTGGTGAAAATGTGACTAGCATTTTATTTAGACTTCTTACGTCTTCTACGCTTTTTATTTTGTGATCTTCAATATTTCTTTCAGTCTGAGAAACAACATCACTTATCATAGTTCCTATAGTTCCACTCAGTGATTCATGTATGAGTTTGCTCTGAGGCAATTCTGAATATCCGCTCCTTACGTCTTTAAACATTTTTCCAATTAAAGGGACATTTAGCAAATCTTCGATGGTTACTAAATTTGCTCTGAGTGCATCATCAAGATCGTGAACACTGTAAGCAATATCATCGGCAATTGAAGCAACTTGCGCTTCAATGCTTGAAAATTCCTCAAGTTTTAGATCGTATTTTTCATTATATTTTAATAACAGCTGATTATTTGTAGAAGACTCCGCGTTTTGACCAAGCAAGGGACCGTTATGTTTTGCAACCCCTTCAATCACCTCCCAACTTAGATTCATACCATCAAAATCAGCATGTTTTTGTTCAAGATAAGTTAAAATCCTTATAGCTTGAACATTATGATCAAACTCATACTTCTCATTATCAAGATTCAAATCTTGAACTGATTTCTTTAGAGCATCTTCACCTGCATGACCAAATGGAGGATGACCAAGATCATGTGCGAGCGCTATGCATTCAGTGATATCCTCATTTAAGCCAAGTCTACGCGCAATGGACCTTGCAATTTGTGCAACTTCAAGGCTATGAGTAAGCCGAGTGCGATAGTAGTCGTGCTCATAATTGATAAAAACTTGTGTTTTGTACTCCAATTTCCTAAACGCATTAGAGTGAACAATGCGATCTCTATCACGCTGAAAGCAGCTGCGATTCTCATCTTCTGGCTCTTTAAAGTATCTCCCTTTTGTTTTGCTTGGAAAGCATGCATAATTTAATAGAAAATTATTGTTTGACATGTAAAATTTCTACTATAATAAATTATCAATAATAAACGGTGGTTACTATGTCAACAAATTACAACATCAACTTAACTGATAATGCACTAAAAAAAATCCACTCTCTTGCAGAGCAGGAAGGAGATAAGAGTTCCGTTTTGCGGGTTGCAGTTTCAGGTGGTGGATGTTCTGGCTTCAAATACAATTTTCTTATGGATCAAATGAATAAAAATCTATCTTTGGATGATGAAGATGATGATTACGATGATGAGTTTGATGACGAAGACGAAGATGATGACTATGACTATGAAGAAAGTGAGGACTATAGAAGCCACTCCAGTTTTAGCGAAAAAGGTAAAGATATAGTGATTAATGATGAAAATGGAAACCCTGTATTAATGGTTGATAATTGTTCAGCAAAATTTTTAAATAACTCAGTTATAGATTATACTGAGGATCTCAGTGGTTCTGGTTTTCAAATAAAGAATGCCTTTGCTAAGTCTCAATGTGGTTGTGGTAACAGCTTCTCGGTTTAGTCAAAAATTTGATGTCATTCCAGTGCGTGACACTGGAATCCAGCCTTTTACGCAATCCCATCACAAACGTTGTGTTTTAACATAGGATTAGCTACTTTTATGCTCACCAGCTTAGTGTCCAATCAAAATTCCTGGATCCCAGTGTCGGAGCACTGGGATGACACCCTTCTCTGGTGGAGGGTGCTCTCAAGTTACAACGTTCATATAGTTGTATACTTAACACTGAGGTTTATTCTTCTATTTCTTTTTTACTGGTCATGCACTATCATTTGCTATGCAAGCACAACATTTGTATGGTTATAGGTCTTTTAAACATGAGTGATAATGTAGCTCTAGAACTAACTTCTGTAGATAAAAGCTTCAAGGATAATTCTCCTGTTGTAAAAGACATCAACCTAAGTGTCACAAGAGGGCAAGTAGTAGCGCTGATTGGCAATTCAGGTGCAGGAAAAACAACTATATTGCAAATCGCAGGCTTGTTGGACAAGCCAACTTCAGGTATAGTTACGATAGATGGAATAAATTGCACACAAGCCAATAATAAGCATAAAACCCATGTAAGAAGAAATTTTCTTAGTTTTGTTTATCAATTTCACTATTTGTTACAAGAGTTATCGGTGTTGGAAAATATTATGCTTCCTCAACTCATTGCAGGAAAAAGCAAAGCTGAAGCAAAAAAAAATTCGCAAGCAATGTTGGGAAAATTTGGTCTGGAAAACAAAGCAAGTAGCATGGTATCTGAAGTTTCGGGTGGGGAAAGGCAGAGAATTGCAATTGCAAGAAGCATTGTAAATTCTCCAAAGCTTTTACTTGCAGATGAGCCAACAGGAAATTTAGATCCAACAAATTCTTTTAACGTGTTTTTACTGCTATATTCCTACGTAAAGGAAAATAACAGCTCTATGCTTATAGTAACGCACAATCATCTCCTTGCAGAAAAGGCAGACTGCATTTTCCAATTGAGAGATCGATCATTAGTGAAGTTGTGAATAGGAAAAATAGCACAATTTAAACTACCTATGCCTTATACTTATCTAACCAATGATCATTAACAGAGTATAACTCGCATGAAACGCTTTCATTGCTTTTTATACACGGACTTTTTAACTTACGCTGTTTACTTAGGGAACACCCCGATAATATAAACACAGCTAAAGCAAAAAATAATAGCTTTTTAAACATAACAAAACCTTTTCATTTATATTACTACACTCATTTCTCTTGTTTGTAAAGGTTAGGCATATTCTTTTACCCTTACCTCTTTTTTGACCTTTTGAGAAGAAATAGCTG
The DNA here is from genome assembly GCF_024804185.1 of Wolbachia endosymbiont of Aedes albopictus. NCBI lineage: Bacteria > Pseudomonadati > Pseudomonadota > Alphaproteobacteria > Rickettsiales > Anaplasmataceae > Wolbachia > Wolbachia endosymbiont of Aedes albopictus. Next base: position 199,373 of record NZ_CP101657.1, on the reverse strand, counting down.
CACTGTTTAAGCGCAGTTTTATATAACCATCTATGATTTGAGTCACTTCCTCTTCTTTATCCCTTAGAAAGTGATTAGTATCGTCTATTATATGGTATTTCATGTGATTACTTTTTACTGAATTTATTAACCTTTTTGCTAATTCTGTTACATCGCTTTCTTCTGAGATTGTATCGTTACTGCTTTGTATTACAAGCCCAGAAACTGGACAGGGAGAAAGAAAAGAAAAATCGTACTTAGTTACTGGAAGAGAAAGAGCAATAAAACCCACTATCTCAGGGCGACGCATTGTTAGCTGCATAGCCACCCATGCTCCAAAAGAAAAACCAGCGATCCAAATTGGAACGTTGCTAGGATTATGTTCCTGAAGCCAATCAATAGCTACCGCAGCGTCAGTTAATTCTCCTATACCCTTATCAAAAGTTCCGGTAGATTTTCCCACACCACGAAAGTTAATTTTCAATGCAGAAAAATTGTTATCGATAAAAGACGTATATATACCATGTACAATTTTACTACCCATATTACCACCATATTGAGGGTGATGATGTAAAATCAGCACAACCGGCGCGTTGGCATCTTTGCTTTGGTGGTATTCACCTTCTATCTTTCTTGTTGCATTATTCAAAAAAACTTCTACCATGGTAACTCCTAACAAAAACCTGCTTGACAGGTATTGATGACATGAATTATTAATTATGTATTAATTTCGCTGTTTTTGCAATAAATTTTTTATCATGTTAAAGCTAACGTACATAGTTATGGCTATAGTTGATGGTAAACTTATTTAAGTGACAGATGAGTCCATTCTCTTTAGAAAATAGTGGTTGCGTATATGCTGATTACAATGCAACTGCTCCAATTAGTGAAAATGTAAAAAAAAGTATATTTGAGGTCTTGTTAAAACAAACGCTCAATCCATCATCACTACATAAAAGAGGACAAGAAGCAAGGAAGATTCTTCAAGATGCAAGAGATAACATACGTGATGCTATTGGTGTTCCAAGTGATAAAGAAATAGTTTTTACGTCTGGTGCGACTGAAGCGAATAACCTTGTTATGAGAGGAATAGCAGGCTATCTGCATGTAATTTCAGCTATAGAGCATCCTTCAATTCTTAATTCTGCATGTAATCCATGTATAATACCCGTTAATCTGGAGGGCATTGTTGACTTTTTAGAGCTAGAAAAAATTCTAAGTGAACTTAAAGGAAACAAAGCAATAGTTTCAGTTATGATGGCAAATAACGAAACCGGAGTTATTCAGCCTGTTAAGGAAATAGCTGAAATAGCACACAAATTTGGAGCAATTTGCCACACTGACACTGCTCAAAGTGTTGGGAAAATTAAAGTTAATATGGAAGATTTAGGAGTGGATTTACTCACTTTATCCGCCCATAAATTTGGCGGTGTAGCAGGCAATGGAGTTTTAATATTCAATAAAGAACTTGCGATAGAACCTATTATAATAGGTGGTGGACAAGAGAAGGGATTTCGTGGTGGTACGGAAAATATTGTTGCGATCGCAGGCCTTTCTGCTGCACTGCAAAATATTCCAGACCTTCTATCAAAAATGGATGAAGTAAAGGAGCTACGTAATCAATTAGAGTGTAAATTATTAAATCTTGCCAGTGATATAAGAATCTTCGGTAAAAACTCTAAGAGGCTGCCAAACACAAGTTTTATTTATATGCCAGGAGTAAAGAGTGATGTGCAGCTCATGCATTTTGACTTGAATCATATTGCAGTTAGTAATGGTTCTGCATGTTCTTCTGGAAAAGTTGAGCCTTCCCATGTTTTGCTTGCAATGGGGGCAACAAAAGAGCAAGCAGAGTGTTCAATTAGAATCAGTATAGGTCCAGAAACTAAACCACAAGACATAAAAAAAATAGTGGATTGTTGGTATAATATCTACAAGAAGAACACCTTGGTATAGATAATACGCGGTATCATGCAGGGAGCTATAAATTAGATGTAAAAACTTACTTGACAAACTCCGCTAGCCCCCTTATTGTAGTATCAAGGGTATTTGTGACTCAAAACTTGTTTTTGATCTGCGCAGGTTCAACAACAAAAATTCAGTAAAAAACTCAGAGTATTTATTGGCGGATTACATAAAATTATAGCGGCTGCATGTCTTTTTTATTTTTTCTACATTCAGCCAAATCGCGCTTATTTTAAGCGTTAGCACATTATTACAGCGCCACTTACAGTAATATAGAGTCAAAACTCGCACCACGGGGCTTCTTTTGCCTTTTTTTTTGTTTGGTAAATTTCTTAATATTTATAGCTAAACGACAACCGTCATCCCGCTACTTGTTAGCGGCTAAGAGATACCGCGAATGAATCGCGGTATGACGGTTCGTGGTGGCATCTTCGTCATTCCGCTATGTGTTAGCGGCTAAGGGATACCGCGAATGAATCGCGGTATGACGAGGGAGAACAGTTGCCACTTGTTAGCGACTGAGATACCGCGGCGGTATGATGATAAGCTCGTCATCCCGCTACTTGTTAGCGGCTAAGAGATACCGCGAATGAATCGCGGTATGACGGTTAAGTAGGATGTCATTCCAGTCTGGAATCTAGTTCTTATTGTACATTTACTTGGTAAGCTTCCTGGATCCAAGTAGTCAGGGCACTGGAATGACACTCTCTTGGATGGAAAGCTACTTTCATGACATCATTCTTTTTCCTTAACTTAATGGCAGTGTTAACTTGACGCGTATGGTTTATTTAACACTCCCAACGGTTACAAATAATTCACCATTTCTTCTGGTTTCACTATCCTTTCAAACTCCTCCTCAGTGAGCAGTTGAAGTTTTGCTGCTGCTTCTTTTAGAGTGATATTTTCTTTATAAGCAAGCTTCGCTATTTTTGCTGCATTGTCATACCCTATATGCGTATTTAATATAGTGACCAACATCAACGACTGATTCAGTAAATCTTTTATCCTCTCTTCATTTGCCTTAATACCAACTACACATTTTTCTGTAAAATTTAAACTTGCATCAGCTAAAAGTCTTATAGACTGCAAAACATTGTAAATTATCACTGGCTTAAACACATTCAATTCAAAATGACCGTTTGAACCACTAATGGTCACAGCAACATGATTTCCCATAACTTGAGTGCACACCATAGTTACTGCTTCACACTGAGTTGGATTCACTTTACCTGGCATAATTGAAGAACCAGGCTCATTTTCCGGTAACATTATTTCCCCAATTCCACATCTTGGACCAGAACCAAGCAACCTTATATCATTTGCAATTTTCATTAAACTGACTGCTACTGTATTAAGTGTTCCACTGAGCTCAACTAAAGCATCGTTTGCTGCTAGCGCTTCAAATTTATTGCCTGCTGAAATAAATGGAAGATTAGTAATTTCTGCAACTTGGCTTGAAAAATCTTCAGCAAAACCCTTTTTAGTATTGAGCCCCGTGCCAACCGCAGTGCCACCTTGTGCAAGCTCGTATATACCACTTAAAGTTGATTTTACTCTCTCTATCCCCTTTTTAATCTGGGCTGCATAGCCAGAAAACTCCTGTCCCAGTGTTAGGGGTGTTGCATCTTGTAAGTGAGTACGTCCTACTTTTATTATATTTTTAAATTCCTGAACCTTATTATCCAGCACCTTATGCAATTTTTCAAGATTTGGAATAAGCAAGCAGTTTATTTGCTCTGCTGCTGCTATATGCATTGCTGTTGGGAAGGTGTCATTTGATGACTGACCATAATTCACATGGTCGTTTGGATGTATTGGAGATTTACTACCCAGATTACCACCTAAAATCTCTATTGCGCGATTGCTGATCACTTCATTCATATTCATATTAGTCTGCGTTCCGGATCCGGTTTGCCAAACAACAAGCGGAAATTCATTATAAAATTTGCCATCTATTACTTCCCTTGCGGCTGTGCAGATTGCGTCCCCTACCTTATTATCTATAGCATCGTGCTTCATGTTAACACGTGCTGCTGCAAGTTTTACTATTGCTAATGCTTTAATCAGAGGCTCTGGCATTTTTTCTGTGCCAATCTTAAAATTTTCTAAAGAACGTTGAGTCTGTGCTCCCCAGTAATGTTCACTTGGTACTTTTACTTTCCCTAAGCTATCTGATTCTATTCTCGTTTTTCTATCCATATTTTCCTTCTTAGCGTCATGCAAACTGGTTCACTACATAATTTTTTCATGTCTACTTCTTGGTTAATTAAATCATACTAGATCCAAGTAGTCAAGTGTGACCTTACCCAGAAAAAGTAGAGAGAAAGTTAAGACGTTTTTGGAGTAAAATAAAACGTTTTTTCAAAATATGGCAAATAGTTTGTTCTCTTTGTAAAAAACATTCCAAACTTTCTCTCCACTTTTTCTGGGTAAGGTCAGTTTAGCTATAGGTAGCAATTTTCTGTATTTACTTTAAATTGAAGAAAGCTCAAATGAAAGATCGTGTTTTGCTAAAAATCACAGAATGCAGTCTGGTTAGATCACTAGTGCCTAAAGTGATCTCCTTTATCCTCTCATCTGCTAGTATTTTTAATTCCTTACCGTATCTATAATAATTTCGCTTTATAACGTGTAACTCATCAGCAGAAGAAGAATCTAATTTAGGGTAATATTCGTAATCGCAATTTTCTTCGATGTTCTCAATGCTTATAGATGATGCTAAAAGTGGAAATAGAATTAATAGTAAAGTTAGTAGGATTCTTGTACAACTATTACACCACGTCTTGGGTGTCATTTCAGCGTGTGACCAGAGAAAAAAAGGTATGGATCCCAGTATCAAGCACTGGGATGACAGAAGATAGTGCAAGAAATTTCGTAAAAAGGTTTTCATACCAACTATTTAAACTCAATTGTGTTATAAATATATTAATAGCGAAAAAAGAAAAACAAGGTTTAATTTTCTTTTTTTATTTGCGATTTATCTATTAATTAACTGTGAAAGGTTACGTGTAATGCTCCTTCACATAATTATCAATAATTGCCTTAAATTCTTCAGAGACATTATCACCTTGTAAAGTTTTGAAATATTTGCCGTCTTTGTAGACTGCTGAAACAGATTTTTCTCCATATCCAGGCAAGCTGATTCCCAAATTTGCGTGTTTGCTTTCTCCAGGACCATTTACTATGCATCCCATAACAGCAATGTTCATATGCTCTACACCTGGATTTTTTTTCTTCCATATCGGCATATGAGTTTTTATATAGCCATTCACTTCTTCAGTTAATATACGAAAACGATCGCTACTCGTGCGCCCACAACCAGGACATGAATTAACCTGAGGGTTAAAGTGTCGCAAGCCTATAGATTGCAATATTTCCTGACACACCACCACTTCATTAGTACGCAATTCACCAGGACGTTGAGTCAAAGAAGCCCGTATTGTATCTCCAATGCCATTTTGCAATAAATAAGTAAGCCCTGCTGCGGTATTTACCACGCCTTTATTGCCCATACCAGCCTCAGTTAAACCCAAATGCAGCGCATAATTGGAAGATTTTGCAAGTGCCATATAAACTAAAATTAAATCTTGTACTTTGCTAACTTTACATGAAATGATTATTTTGTTTGAATTTAGACCAATTTCTTCAGCTTTTTTTGCACTATCAAGAGCAGACATTACAAGTGCTTTGCGCAGTATAACATCAGAAGGCCTTGCATTACTAAGCGAAGAGTTTTCATCCATCAGTTTTTGCAAAAGGTATTTATTAAGACTACCCCAATTTACTCCAATTCTAACCGGAAGATCGTGCATTATTGCATACTCTATCACCCTTTCAAACTTCTCATCACGTTTGTTGCCAAAGCCTATATTGCCTGGATTGATTCTAATTTTACCCAGCATTTTGATGTTGTCTGGATAATCTTGAACTAATTTATCTAGCTCATATTGACCGCAACCTACCAATATTTTACCGTCAAAACCTTCTTTATTTATCTCTTCTACTATGTAAGGTATTGCCCTTGCTACTTCCTCTGAATTCAAAGCAATCCGTACTAACTCTGAACCTGCGCGCGCTAGTTCTGTTATTTCTTTTGCATAATGTTTTGCGCTACTTTTTATATTATCAGAATCTATATGCACACCAAGCGCCATAGATTGTACAACTACAGGATTATTTCCTCCTATCTTTACTTTTCCAACTTCTACAACATGAGTTTTGTGCCTGGAAATTGGCGATAATTCATATGCATCGTCATTCAATATCAGGTCTTTATCTAGCATATTATTAATGGCCAATATTGTGATACTATTTTACTGTGTCAGCTACGCTGCCAAATGAACTTGACCCATTCAAACTATAAGCATCTACGTTATCCAAATTAGCAATAGAATCACGTGAGCACGTTCTTCTTGATGGAGTTTCTTTTATAGTGATATTTATAGGAGAAACTTTCTTTTCTCGTGTTGAAGTAACTTTCTTCCCTTCTTGTTGTTCATTTTCATGCTGCTTACTTTCATACTGGAAAACTGGCTCTTGATCTATAAATACAGCACCCTTTAAACGTGCGATATTAATACCATGCTGATTTATCACAGCGCTCTCTTCATCGTCGACTATGCACGCTTCCATGTCATTTGGCTCATTATCAAGACTAGCAATTTTTTTCTCTTTTAATTTTTTGATTAGATCTTCTTTATTTATAGCTCGATCTTGTAACTTTTTTTTCTTGAGGAGCTCCCTACGCTTCTCATACAGTTTATATGACTCAGCAAAATCCTCATCTGTATGAAAGTTTGCGCCACCAGGGTTACCAGGAGGTATGTATCTCTTACTGAGCTTAGATTTAGCTCCAGCACTATGCACAGTAAAAAAGCTAGCAACCAAAAACATTAATATAAACAAAACTTTAGAAAAAATCCTAAGCATATGGTGCTATAGTAAATATCATGTTTTAAAAGATAGCAATTAACAAACTTTAAGTAAACCAGAATATTTACTAACTTTACAATACAAATATTTTTCTAAAAAGTGATATGTTTACTATCAAAAAACCTACATAGGCTAAGAGAAGAGTAAGGTGTTACAAGTTGCGTAACACCTTCTCAAGAAGAGTGTTATGCAGCTATATTATTTACAGATTTTGAGCCATTCACTTCTAAGTTACTCAGTTTAGTACCACCGTCTGCGTCAAGTTTTGTGCCCGATGTGTTCGATTTACCTAGATTGTTAAGTTCTGTGCCTGGTGTATCTTTAGATAAGTTCTTTTCTTTCTCCCTCTCAAGCTTAACTCCCTTATAGATGCAGAATGCAACAAAAGAAGTTATCGCTATTGCGGCAACAACACTGACTGCTATACAAGCTATCATTATTTTTTGTTGATCTGCTACTGCCTCTGACAGATTTGTAATTTTCTCTGCCTGCGATGCATTTTCTGCTGCCAGATTTGCAATGTCCGCTGACTGCGCTACATTGATTGCCGTGTTATTTGCAATGTCTGCTGACTGCGCTACATTGATTGCCGTGTTATTTGCAATGTCCGTTGCCTGCGCTGCATCAATTGCTGCGTTATTTGCGATGTCCGCTGTATTCTTTGTTACACCTAACCAATTACTAAAAATTTCTTTTACCATTTTAACCCCCTAGCTAATTAATATATTACTATTGTACGTTTTTAGTACTTAAATTAGTATTAAATCAATTGTCATTATGTATTGATCTTCTAATAATTTTGTTTGACTTGCTTTTTGAAAGTGCGGAAACTTAAATTAAGGTATTACAAGGTTGCTATTCAACCAATATCTCTCTCTTTCCTGAGTAATTTGGAGAGCTGACAATTCCTTCTTTTTCCATTCTTTCAACAATATTTGCAGCTCTGTTATAGCCTATTCTAAGTTGTCGCTGAATGTAACTGGTTGAAACTTTTTGATCTCTTTGAATGATGGCCACTGCTTGATTGTAGAGGTCGTTTTCTTCATCCTCTGTTTCACCTTCTGATTCCACAGAAGAATTTTCATCTTCTTTGGTGATTTCCTCCATATAATTTGGCTCACCTTGCATTTTTAGATGATCAACTATATTTTGCACTTCATCATCGCTTACAAATGGACCGTGAACTCGAATAATCTTACCACCAGAAGCCATGTAGAGCATATCACCCATACCGAGCAATTGTTCAGCTCCTTGTTCACCAAGTATTGTGCGGCTATCTATCTTAGAAGTAACAGCAAAACTGATTCTCGTTGGAAAGTTCGCCTTTATCACACCTGTGATCACATCCACAGATGGGCGTTGTGTTGCCATTATGATATGTATTCCTGCAGCACGAGCCATCTGAGCTAAACGTTGAATAGAGCACTCTATCTCTTTGCCGGCAACAAGCATCAAATCTGCCATTTCATCCACGATCACTACAATATATGGAAATGTCTCCATCTTGATTGGTATTTTTTCAAACAAAGGTTTGCCTGTTGTTGAGTTAAAGCCAATCTGCACAACGCGCTCCAATTCTATTCCACTATTCATTGCTTCTGTGATTTTTTGGTTATAGTTTATTACATTGCGTACATTTAAATACGACATCATGCGGTAGCGATTTTCCATTTCTTTCACTATCCACTTAAGAGCAATAACAGCCTTTTTTGGCTCTGTTACTACTGGCGCCATTAGGTGCGGTATTGCATCATATATTGAAAGCTCAAGCATTTTTGGGTCGATCATTATCATCTTGCATTCGTCAGGACTTAATCGATAAACGAGTGAAAGAATCATAGTGTTAATCGCAACTGATTTACCTGACCCTGTGGTTCCAGCAACGAGCAAGTGAGGCATTTTAGTTAGATCTGCAATAACTGGTTTTCCGCTTATTTCTTTGCCAAGCGCAATTGGGAGATTTAAGTTTGCATTCTGGTATTCTGGTGATTCAAGCAAATCACGCAGCATTACAATTTCTCGTTCCTTGTTCGGCAACTCTATTCCCATAGCATTTTGCCCACGAATTATTGAAATACGTGCAGAGAGTGCACTCATCGAACGTGCAATGTCATCTGCAAGGCCAATTACTCTTGCAGATTTCGTACCAGCTTGTGGTTCAAGTTTGTATAAAGTCACAACCGGTCCATAGCATACACTGATAATTTTTCCTTGCACGCCAAAATCACTCAGGACTTGTTCTAACAGAGATAAATTTTTATTGCTCTCCATTTCATTCAGCTGCTTTCTCTGCAAAGACTCCTCTGCTTTAGAAAGTAAATGAATGCTTGGAAATTCGAACTCACTGGAAGGTTTAAAAATCTCCTCAGTAGCTTTTTTCTGTCTTTCTTTTGGTTGTTGTTTAGTAATTCTATGTTTTTCTTTTACTACTAATGGTGCAATTGAATACTCAGCAGTTTTATGTGATCTGAAGAATGGAACATTTACAAATAAGCAAGCTATTTTTTTGAATAGGAAAAATATAGAGTAAATTGTTCTCTTCCAACCAATTAGTCCTACAAGACCTATTAATGTTACTATCACAAATACATAAAACGGGCAGTTATTAACGAGTGCATTCCCTATTATTCCACTGTGTCTGTACCTTACTGTGATGCCTAGCGAAAGTTGTGGTAATATAGCACATACTCCTAAATTGATTAATATTAAATAGAGAATTTTCAGCAGTATTTTTGCTGGCCTGAAGATCAACAAGTAAACTATGGTTGTAGCTATTGTAACACTAGTTAATCCAAGAAATTGAACCAATATATCAGCTAAATATGAACCTACTATTCCACCTAAATTTGTCACTTCCTTATTTGTAGCCGTGTTTAAGGAAGGATCTTTATAGTTGTAGCTAAAAACTGATATATATACATATATTAAAAGGGATGGATATATTGCTGATTTTAGATATTTTTTTAACATCTACCTAAAGTAGTAAGCTACTGTATATTTTACAAAGTGAATTGTTATTAGCAATATCATTATAGATAAATCTAATCCATTGAACGGTGGTATATATCTTCTAATAATCTTTAGTGGTGGATATGTCAATTGGTTCAAGATGTGCATTATGTTACTGACAGTTTCATTATATATGTTCACCATATTAAGTTTAACCAGCCAGTTTAAGACAACCCAACATATTAGAATGAAGCTATAAAGATCAAGTAACGTGTTGAGTAGATATATGATTGGATGCATACATATCTATTACACGAAAGATATATAAAAGACAAGTATTTAGCCTTTTTAAACTCAAAATGTTATTTTTGCTGAACCAAAAAAAACTTCATTTTTTGAGCTGCACCTAAGGTAGGAGGAAGGAGTGCTGTATAAAAATATATATACTATTTATAGTACATTTTATTTCTTCTTATAAGATTCTCTTCTGTGTTTTATTGAAGTGATAGTTACTATACGTTCTAAAGTATTTACGCGATAAATGATACGATAGTCACAAATCCTTAGTTTTCTTTGTCCTTTAAATTTACCTTGTAATGGTTCACCATTACCAATAGGATCGGTTGCAATACGTCCTCTTATTGCATTTTTAATCCTTAGTTTTATAGTTTCTGGAAAAGCTGATATGTCCTTTCGAATACTCTTAAGATATTTGATAGTGTACAGACTACTTCCAGATTTCTTCGCTGTCATCTACCTCTTCCGCACCTGGAACATCGCGTTCAATAGCACGCTCAACTAATATTGTATCCTCTTCAAATTCGATTGCTTGTTGCATTAATTTTTCTGCTAGATCTTGAATGGATTTATTTCTTACTTTAGCTAATCCAGCAAGACACTCTAAAGTTTCTTTGCTGAAAGTTATACTAGTGTTTGGGTTTACCATAAGTTTTACCAAAGTCTACTACTGTAACAATTGTACAACATTTTTCTGAATTTTTCAATAAAGAAAGTTACTGATATAGAGTTTAATTGTTGTAAATATATTCTCTATGCTCTATTGCAGTAATTATTACTACACGTTCTAGTTTAATGATCCTATAAACCAAGCGGTAATCACCCGTTCGTACTCTACGATATCCTTTGAACTCACCAAGCAAGGGGTCTCCTGCCTTCTCAGGAGAAAGCGTAAGGCGCTCTTTTAGATCTCTTTTATCCTTGACCATATTGTCTTAGGAAGACTTGGAATGTCTTCGTGAACTACATTTTCCTCATAACAGATTAAATATTTATCCCCAGTTGACGTCTTCATGCTTAATGAATTTTGCATCTCGGGTGTCACGTTGGATAGCAAGTTTGACTATCGCCATATCTTCTTCATGTTCAATTGCTTTTTGTATAAACTCCTCTGTTAGCTCTTGAACTGATTGGTTTTTCACTTTAGCTAGGCGAGTGAGATTCTTTAAAACTTTTTCGCTAATGTCAATACCTGAATCTGCCATAAGTTTTACCAAAGTCTACTACTATAATAATTTTACAACATCTTTCTAAACTTTTCAATAAAGAAAGTTGATGATATGTAAGAAAAATTTTGCCATCTGCATTAACAAACAATTAAAGATTTAGCATATTTGTCTACCCTCTGTTCTATTACTTAAGTTAGACCACTTCTTTCTATTAATATTTTTTGTTTACAAAGATGAGCAATTACTCATCACGCAGTTGATCTATGGATATAATACTACCGTTTGATAATTTTTCAGTACATTTTTCACTTTTGTATTCTTTATCAGAATTGATACTGATTTTGTCAAATATCAAAACATCCCCTGAAATTTTATCACGAAACTCACTAATAGCAAAAAATGGTATAGTAATTCACTCTTGTTTTCCTTGAAAACTCAAACTGACGCTAAATTTATCCTCAGAAACTTTTAAATCATAGAATTGATGCTGTAATATAATAAGCATTTGAATAGGGTATGACTTTTTCAAACGATCTGGCATGGTCACACCATTAAAATATGTGAAAAATAATATTTCTAAGTAAGGGGTAAAACCGTTACCTGATATAATATCTAAAGTCTTTTTGATAACTTGAAACTTAGCAGAATTAAGCAATTTTTTGTAATCTGTTTGCTCCATATAACTTTCACATACATAAACTTTTGGGGAACTTCTGTTACCCGGCGTTCCCTGAACCGTGCGTATAGCAATGAAGTTATAGTGCTTAAATTAAGCAGCTATTGCAACATTGTCTTCAGCAGCAAAATTATCGTTTGCATTTAAATTATGAACTCTTAGCGGTGGTGTCTAACCGAGCAAAGCTACCATCTTTACTATGCATGTCGATCCTTATTCGTCCCCATATAAATTAAAAAAATGGTGGAGACGCCGAGTACTGCCCTCGGGTCCAATACACCTATTACAAGGTAATTTTATTGCTATAGTACACAAAGTGTACATAGCCATTATATAGCAACATTAAATAAATGTCAAGATATTATGACCTTAAGTTGATTTATTGCTAAGACAAAATTAAGATTTCCAGTAAAAAATTCTGTGACTTTACCCAGAAAAAGTGGAGAGAAAGTTAAGAAAATTTTTTACAAAAAGAATGATGAATCACAATGTTCAGGAATGCAATAATTAATAGCAGAATGCCTACGCTGTTTTTTGTAAAAATTTCTATGTATTCAAATATAGCAGTTCTAGCTTGTTGAACGGAGTGCTTAGGTCCAAAGTGTGATTGTATGATATATAAGAAGTTACCATTGAAGGAGGAATTGTGGTTACACCTTTACAACTTTGTTATATTACGCAAAAAGACTCAAAACTCTCAAAACCTTATGAATTTATATGTAACCAGTGGACACAAGCATCCTGAATTATTTATACTAAATCCATACCATCACACTTTGGATCTAGTTCTTTATTCATTCTCACAATCCGTGAACGGTTACAAATACTGGAGTTTACCCTCTTTCTTATCATTTTTCTAATCTATAGTTAACGTTCAAAACCATATTCGAAAAGTATCTCATATATTTCCAGATTTTTTTAATGCTGTTTATTTCATCCTCAACATTGTCTCTACCTTTATGAACTAAGTAGCAGCATTAAAAATTATAACGTATTCCTACCTCCAGAATTGCATCTGGTATTTGTTTTGCTTTTATATGACTTAGTTGCCCGCCTGCGGTGACACCAGCTGTACCAACTATCTGTGGGGCAATTTCATAATCAACACCAACCTTCAGTTTATAGGAAATAGAACCTAGTATGTTGTCTACTAAAGATGGACCGGGGGGCTCTTGTTTATTCTCTTTAGCAGTTCCATCCCCTTCTGGAGATTCACTTGCCTTAACAGAGCCAAAAGGTATTACTTTTAGGTATCCTCCTAAACCTCCGCTGACATATAGCTTAACGGGATCAATATCAAGGTCAGGGTAATAACGGTAATTTGCCAATAAGCTAGCCCCTATTTTCCTTGTACCCTTAGCAATATCACTCATGTTAGCAAGAACCTCAAGTTCAAACTTAGAGTTTTTATCATGATGATAACCAAAAACAACGCTAGGTTTCATTACAAAGCCACTACCCCATCCAGCACCAAAGTTTAAACCTGCATAGTACTGATCTTCTGACTTACTTGCACTATTAGTAGCTGCACCTGACTTACTTGTACCTGACTTACTTGCACCTGACTTACTTGCACCTGACTTACTTGCATCTGACTTACTTGCACTATTAGTAGCTGTACCTGCTAGAGATGAAGTAAGCAACACAGCCAAAACGCATAATCTCTTCATTTTCATATAACTCCTCATGCAAAAAAATATATAATGCATAAGTATATATCCTTTATATTAAAAAAGATATAACCACATGTCAAAAAAAGTATACCCACAAAGTAAGGGATGTGCTACTCGCATGTATCCGTTCAGCAGAATGGCAAAATAGGTAGACAAAATAAACCAAAAAATCAAGAAAAAGTGAGTTTACAACAAATGGTGTCATTCCAATCTGGAATCCAGCTTTTTCATAATCATCATCAGCGTATAGAAAATGTAGAGACAGCTATATCTGAGTTTATAAAGTCAAAAATGGCTAACGTATTTGTTAAGTTATGTGTAAACAGGAGGTTATGAGAAACTTGTGATAAAGTTGTATAACATAGCTGTTCATAGAGCTCACCCAAATCGGGCATATGCATTTGCAAAAGCCTGCAATCACTTTGCAAAAACCGATAAATTAGATGCAAAACTGTTGGAAAAATATGCTGAATTCATCGCAAAAAACGATGGGGTAAAGAGTGTATGGTTTCACAAAAGCAAGAAGAATTAAAAGAGCTAAGAACAATTGAGCGCAATTTAAGCGATATGCAAACAAGTGCCGCTTGCAGGATGCCACAGGAAAAGCCAGAGAATATATAGAAAAACAGATAGAATTTGCAAAAGAGCAATCAGAGCAAATTAGGAAAGATATAGAAGGCATAATAAACTCTGACCCTGATTTGAAGGAAAAAATCAAAACGAATATTTTCAAAACAGTGCTAAACTTAGGCTGCTATGACAAGAACAGTTGATGTATTACTACCACTTCCAATTGATCAGTTATTTTCATATGTAGTTGAAGAAAATACTGAAGTTTCAATTGGAGATTACGTAGTGGTGCCATTTGGCAAAAAACGCTTGATCGGAATAGTTTGGAAATATAGTGACAAGAGTGGTCGAGCATTAAAATTTATTGAGCAAAAAATCGATTTACCAAATATTAGACCAAAATTGATCGAATTTGCAGAGTGGGTTGCACAATACAATTTAATACCTATTGGTATGCTTGCCAAAGTGATAATGGGAGGAGTGTTAAAAGTAAATCAAATAGATAAATTGGTTTGTGCTAAGCAGAAGCAGGAAATAAGTGAAATAAGTTGCCAATTAAGCCCTGAACAGCAGATAGCTAGTGATAAAATAATAAGCAATTTGAACGAATATTCAGTGACTTTGCTTGACGGTGAGACAGGATCAGGAAAAACGGAAGTTTATTTGTCTGTGATTGCACAATTGATTAAGAATTACACTGCCGTTCCAAATGCTGCTCAGACTTTACCATCCCAGTGCCCAGAGGCACAACTGTACGGACATTGTGATTTGGGTCTGCCAAGAGGGTGTCATCCCAGTCTGGGATCCAGCAAAATTGATTGTAAACAAGCGCACTATACAACATTTTCGATCAAAACCTGGATTCCAGTGTCAAGCACTGGAATGACACCAGGAGAGGGTAATGCACAAGTGCTAATCCTCTTGCCTGAAATTGTTTTAACTTCACAATTGGTAAATCGTGTTCGCGGTCAGATATCAAGGAACTTAGTTGAATGGCACTCAAGGCTCACTCCAAAAACTCGCCGGAATAATTGGCTCAATATAGCAAGTGGAAATGCGCAGATAATTATTGGTGCACGATCAGCACTTTTTTTGCCTTATAAAAACCTAAAATTGATTATTGTTGATGAAGAGCATGATTCATCTTTTAAGCAAGAACAGGGCATTATATATAATGCTCGAGATATGGCGATAATCTTAGCCAAATTTGAAAATATTCCGATTATTTTATCATCAGCAACTCCACTGCTTGAAACGATTCATCATGTTAAAAGCGGGAATTACAATCATGTAAAGCTAACTAAGCGATTCGGTGGTGCAGAATTGCCACTCATTAAAGTAGTAGATATGAGGAACAACAAGCAATGGATCTCCTCTGAGCTTTTTGAAAGCATCAAACAAACCATAGAGAAAAAACAGCAGGTTATGCTCTTTTTAAACCGCCGAGGGTATGCACAACTGGCAGTTTGTAAAAAGTGTGGATATAAAATTTCCTGCTTAAATTGTGCTGTTTGGCTTACATATCACAAGAAAAAAAATGCTCTTTTGTGCCATCATTGCTCTTATCAATTAAAACTCCCAGAAAAATGCTCTGATTGCCAGAGTGAACAGTCATTTTCTCTTTATGGCGTAGGAATTGAAAGATCACTTGAAGAAATGGTGAAATTAATACCAAACGCAAAAACTGCGATGATAAGCAGCGATCAGAAGTCGGTTAGTAACGTAATTGACTTGGTACTGAAAGAAGAGGTGAACATTATAATCGGCACACAAATAATTGCTAAGGGGCACAATTTTCCTAAATTAACTTTGGTTGGAGTAATAAATGCAGATTTGAGCCTCGAAAATTCTGATTTAAGAGCAGCGGAAAAGACGTATCAATTATTGCACCAAGTTGCAGGCAGGTCAGGAAGGTTCAATGAAAAAGGAATGGTAATAGTGCAAACCAATAATCCTGAAAGTTCAATAATAAAAGCATTGCTACATCAAAAAAGGGACTCATTTTATGAAATTGAACTTAAGTCAAGACGCGAAGCCAAAATGCCACCATTTAGCAGATTAATAGCGCTTATAATTTGTGGTAAGAATCAGATTGCGACACAAAAAGCAGCGAATGAAATAATAAAATCTCTTCTCCGTTATCCAAGTAGCTCAACTACTTGTATCCAGGAAAAAAATGTAGGTGTAGACAAAAAGGAATTTGAAATTCTTGGTCCATCACCAGCAGCAATAAATTTTTTAAATAATAAGTATCGGTATAGGGTATTATTAAAAATACACAATAAGCACAGTCTATCCATACAAAAAAAGCTGAAATGTTGGATTAAAAATTGTAACTTGAATTCGAGTATTGCAGTGATAATAGATGTTGATCCTGTGAGTTTTTTTTAACGAGTTTATTTATATTCGTTAAGCCTTCTTGCCAATTACCACAACATTCTCACTGGGAAAAAAATAATCAGGTACAGTCATATTTTTTGGTGCAGGCCCCCCAATTACTCGGCCTGATGTATCATAATATGAACCGTGGCAAGGACAGAACCAACCATTACCATCTCTTGTAGCATGGTCAACCGGTACACACCCAAGATGTGTACATATTCCGATCATGATTAACCATTCATCTTTTCCTTCACGTACTCTCTGTTCATCTGACTCAGGGTCCCTCAAGTTCTTTACATTCACAGCTCTTGCAACCTCAATTTCTTGCTTTGTGCGTCTACGAATGAATACTGGTTTACCTTGCCACTTTACTTTTACTCCGCGTCCTTCCTGGATTCCAGACAAATTCACCTCCACTGTGGAAGTTGCTAGAACTTCAGCAGAAGGATTCATAGACTTAACCAGTGGCCAAAGTCCACTTGCAGCTCCTATACCCGCCATAGCGCATGTAGTTAATGTTATAAAATCTCTCCTACTCTTATTTTTAGTAAGATCTTTAACGGGAGGTGTTTTTTTATCCTCTTTGTTTGCTAGTGTTTTTTTATTTTTAGTTAAATTTTTGTCCATTGATCTCTACTTAGCCATAAGTATATATTTTAAATTAAATACTGCGTATTAATCAACAAAAACTTGCGCTTTTTGTTTAACCTGTACTACAGTTGAGAAGAGATAGAGTTTTCAACTTCAGAAATACTATCTTCAGTGGAATCAGGATCTTCAATTTTCCCTACTGACACCACCTTTTCTCTACTCTCTGTTTTAAACAGAGTGACTCCTTGAGTGCTACGTCCTGCAATTCTGATATCATTTACTGAAATACGAATTAACTTTCCTTTATCTGTAATAAGCATGATATTATCACCCTGCTCAACTGGAAAACTAGCAACAACATTACCGTTTCTGTTGGTAGTAAGAATATTGGTGATACCAACACCACCCCTGTTAGTTATTCTATACTCATACGCAGAAGTTCTTTTACCAAAGCCATTTTCGGTAATAGTTAATATAAACTCCTCATTCACTGCAAGTTTTAAGAATAATTCGTTATCTATTCCTAAATCATTGAAAGTCTTTTCCAATTTAGAATCAATGGAGTTATTAATCGCAGCCCCCAGTCTTTTTGCAAGTGGAACTTTTAAGTAAAGTTCTTTTGTTTCTGTTGCTACACCTATCCCATTTAATATGGTCATGGATATCACGCTGTCATTCTTTGCAAGTTTGATACCTCTTACGCCATCTGAATTGCGACTTTTAAATTGACGCACATCACTTACAACAAATCTGATACTTTTGCCGAATCTTGTTGAAAGAAAAACATGATCAATTTCATTGCATACTTTAACTGATATTAACTTATCTCCTTCATCGAGCTTGATTGCTATTTTTCCATTGCTTGGAATATAGTGAAAATCCGCTAAAGAATTGCGCCTTATGTTCCCATGAGCAGTAGCAAAAACTATGTTTTGATTTTCGTCATTTTCACTTGGTAATGGCATTATATTAGTTATAGTTTCACCATCGCTAAGCGGGAATATATTAACAAGTGCTCTTCCACGTGCAGTTGGCTCTGCAAGAGGTAACTTATAAACTTTTAATCTATAAACCCGGCCAATATTAGAAAAGAATAAAAGGCTAGTGTGGGTATTCCCAACAAATAATTTTGTGGTTACATCCTCTTCTTTTAATCCTTGTCCTAGCTTTCCTTTTCCACCACGACGCTGAGTTCTATAATGAGAAAGCTTCACACGCTTGATATAACCATTCATAGTTACGGTTATCACCATATCCTCTTGTGGAATTAGATCTTCAGCTTCAATGTCCGTATCTGATTCCTCTATTGAAGTTTCTCGCGGCACAGCAAATCTGTTCTTTATTTCTTGTAGATTGTTTTTTATTTCTTTCATCAACTTCTCTCCTGAGCCAAGAAAAGCGATATATTCTTTTATCAGGTTGATCATTGAACTTAGCTCAGCTTCTAATTTGTCTTTTTCAAGGCCTGTTAAACGTTGCAATTTCATGTCAAGAATAGCTTTCGTTTGCAGCTCAGTTAATCTATACACTCCGTCTCTCAAAAAGCTCATGCTGTCTGAGATTAATCCAATAATTGTGTTTATCTCAGCTGAAGTTTTCCATTCTTTATTTAAAAGTTCTCTACTTGCTTCCGCAGGATCTTTTGCACCACGGATGATTTTTATCACTTCATCTATGCTCAAGACCGCAATGTAGAGCCCTATATATATATGAGCTTTTTCCCTCGTTTTTCTTAGACGAAATTCTGTTCTCCTGATTAATACTTCTTTTCTAAAATCAACAAAAGCAGCTATGATTTCTTTTAATGACATCAAAGCAGGCCTGTTGTTGTTGAGGACTAAAGTGTTAACACTAAAACTACTTCTTAGTGGAGTTAGTCCCAATATTTGATTAAGTATAAAACTTGCTTCAGCATTTCTTCTGAGGTCAATTACTACCCTAATACCAGACTTATCAGACTCATCCCTAATTTCTGTTATGCCATCAATTCTTTTTTCTTTTACAAGCTCACCTATCTTCTCAATTAATTTTACTTTATTTACCTGGTAAGGTATTTCATCAATCACTATTGCTTGCCTATCTTGTGGCAGGTCTTCCATGTGAGTCTTGCCTTGCACAATAATTGATCCACGACCCGTTACAAATGCTGATCTTATTCCAGACCTTCCAAGAATCGTTCCCCCAGTTGGAAAATCCGGCCCTGGCATCACTTCAAGTAACTCATCCAAAGTAACTTCAGGATTATCTATATATAACATACAAGCATCTATTATTTCTCCAAGGTTGTGAGAAGGAATATTGGTTGCCATACCAACTGCAACACCGCTTGCACCATTTACCAATAGATTCGGAAATTCTGCAGGCAGTACAACAGGCTCTGTTTCATTTCCATCATAGTTTGGCCTAAAATCAACTGTATCTTCGTCAATATCATTTAGTAAAAAGTGTGACACCTTCTGAAGCCTTGCTTCTGTGTATCGCATTGAAGCTGGTGGATCTCCATCTATCGAACCAAAATTACCTTGCCCATCAATAAGTGGTAAAAGAAGAGAG
Source organism: Wolbachia endosymbiont of Aedes albopictus (assembly GCF_024804185.1). Lineage (NCBI taxonomy): Bacteria > Pseudomonadati > Pseudomonadota > Alphaproteobacteria > Rickettsiales > Anaplasmataceae > Wolbachia > Wolbachia endosymbiont of Aedes albopictus. The sequence goes on along the minus strand of NZ_CP101657.1, from coordinate 179,637 downwards.
AAATCTTGGGCCATTCTAACCAAGGAATCGTAAATAGCTGCATCACCATGTGGGTGATATTTCCCCATTACATCCCCTACTATACGAGCCGCCTTTTTATATGGCTTACCAGCATCATATCCAGCCCTTGACATTGCATATAATATGCGCCTATGAACAGGTTTAAATCCATCTCGCACGTCAGGTATAGCCCGGCTTATGATAACGCTCATTGCGTAGGAGAGATAAGAATCTTCCAGCTCTTTTACTATTGAGATTGGTACTATATTATCCTGCATTTTCTATATTTTGATTGAAGTAATTAATAATATTAACATTCAGTTAAGCAAATGGGCAATGACAGACTTGAACTGCCGACCTCCTCGGTGTAAACGAGATGCTCTACCAGCTGAGCTAATTGCCCTTTAGATGTAATTCTATAGCTCAATATTATTATTGTAAACAAAAATAGCGATAAATTAGATTTAGGTAAGCTATAAGCTTTTATGAAATCTTTGAGTGCGTGCTGTGGAGTTTTATAAATTTTAGTCTTGCTGTCACTTTGTATAAAGGTATTTTTTCACTCACGTTTTTCGAAGTTGTAGCCATATTCAACAACTTTAAGTAGAATATTGTAGCATTTTTAAAATCTGAAAGTTTATCTAGAATAACAGCTAAATTATAGGTATAAAAAATATTGTTTTCATCAAGGGAAATAGCAGTTATCATATACTCTTTACCTTTTACATAATCCTCCTTTTTCATATAAATCAGACCTAAATTTGCTAATAAAGGAGCATAATTTTTATGTATATCATACAATTTCAACATTTCACTCAACGCCAGATCAGGATCATATTGTGAGATTATCGTCAGAAAATTTTTTAATATGTAAGGGTTACTAGGGTATTCTTTTAACAGTCTTGTGTAAATCTCTACAGCTTTTTTGTATTCTTTATTAGCGTAATAAATATTTCCCAATCCAATTAAAGCATTTTTATGATAAGGAAACTTTGTGATGATCTGATTAAGGAGAGAAATAGCTGTTTCATTATCTCCTGACTCAAAGGAATCTTTTGCTTTTCTTAAAGTAGAGTATATGTCAAGACTCTTGCCAGAATTCTGCGCAATTTTGATATTAAATTTATCACTTTTTCTCTCAATAACATCAAGATCTTTATATTTTTTATCAGCTTTTATATGCTTGACAACACTATCAAAGGCCTTCTGTATCTCCAAATTTTCACTAGCATAGGTAACAGAAGACCTCCATAAAATCACAACGCAAATTAACATGCAGACAAACATAGATCCTAGTGTTGTGGCATTGGCTGCAGTGTGTAACCAGTAAACCTTATTTCTTTGAGCTATGCGTAACACATTACAAATTCATAAATGCTAAATTACCTATCTCATACAATAATAAAGATATTATTAATTAGCGATGCTGCGTAGAATGCACTTATCTTTTGTCTTCCATATTTCGTTCTATTAGACTTCTTGCATAACCCAAACTTAAGTAGAAAAAAGGCAAATAGTTATTATAGTTCTAAGTTTACCGACACCGTCATTCAAGTAGCTCTTCCTGCCATCTAAGTAACCTTCTTCTCCTTTCATTCCAGTAGCATCCTTTTTTGTTATCTGAGTAGCTGATACTGGTTCACTCTATAATAGTATTATCCGAGTAGCCCCTTCTCCTTTCATCCGAGTAGCTGACTACTTGGATCCAGAAGACTTAATTTCAACCAAATAATAAAGGCTAGATCCCAGTGTCACGCACTGGGATGACGAGAAAGGAGCACTGGCATGACACCTGTAGCCCTACGTCATACCGCGATTCATTCGCGGTATCTCATCCGCTAACAAGAGATCCCGCTAACACGTAGCGGGATGACGGCTGTCGTTTAGCTACAAATATTAAAAAATTCACCAAATGAAAAAAAAGGCAAAAGAAGCCCCGTGGTGCGAGTTTTGACTCTATATTACTGTAAGTGGCGCTGTAATAATGTGCTGACGCTTAGTTTAAGCGCGATTTGGCTGAATGTAGAAAAAATAAAAAAGACATGCAGCCGCTATAATTTTATGTAATCCGCCAATAAATACTCTGAGTTTTTTACTGAATTTTGTCATTGAGCCTGCAGGTCAAAAACAAGTTTTGAGTCATAAATACCCTTATTGTCATAATAAGGGGGCTGGCGGAGTTTGTCAAGTGGTTTTTTTGTTTCATCCAACGTGCTGCCAAAAGTTTGTTATGCAAGGTATCCTAGCCATTTCTCACAGATTCATTTAAACTTAATCAAGTAGGAGTATTATTAACGCGAAAAGGGTTCAATTAGAGACTTAAGTGATATGGCACGTGAGGAAGATATAAACCAATTAGTAGAAAATGGATTTGATATTAACTCAAAAGATGCAAGTGGAATCACTCTCTTGCATAAGTTCACAAAAGAAGGCGATTTAGTTGGAGTAAAGTCATTACTAGAGCACGAAGCTGATTTTAATGTCGTAGACAACGAAAATAGAAACCCACTGCATTATGCCATTATGCATGGACACAAGAAAGTTGCTAAACTTTTTGTTAACCAACTGACAATTAATTCCAAGGATAAAAATGGATTCACTCCACTGCACCTTCCTGCACTACAAGATGACACGGAATTAATAGATTTTTTGATAACAAAAGGCACAAAAATTAATGAAAAAGACGCTAAAGAGGGCTATACTCCTCTTCATATAGCTTCACTATACGGTTCTAAAAAAAGCGTCCAAATTTTAATTGATAGCGGAGCAAATCTCGAATGTGAAGATAACAATTTTCGTACTCCTTTGTTTTTAACCATTTATCAATGCACCGCACATTATGATAGCAGAGCAGAAATTATAGAATATCTGATAAAGAAAGGTGCAAATATAGAAGCCAAAGATACAGAAAATAACACTACGCTTTTCCTAGCAGCGTATAACAACAAAATGCAAATAGTAAAGCTTATTGCAAAAAAACAGCAAGCAAGTAACGATAAAATTAAACTTAAAGAGTTTTTTTGCACAAAAAACAACCATGGTTTTGATGCATTGGATTGCGCTATTGAGCATAATAATAGAAAAATGGTAACATTTCTTGTTTCAAAGGGAATAGAAGCAAACGATCAAGATTTTAATGGCAACGCCAGGCTGCATAAAGCTAGCCATAATGGTAACACTAAAACAGTTAAGCTCTTATTGAAGCTTAAGGTAAACATTGATGCTGTTACTAGATGTAACAGAACTCCCTTGCTACTGGCAGTTAAAAAAGGCAATACAAAAATTGTGAAAATGTTATTGGAAGTTAGAACCAATATGAACATTTGTGAGCAACAAGGTTTTGCACCTCTACATATTGCTGTTCAAAAGGATTATTTTGATATAGCTCAGCTGTTAACAGAAAAAGGTGCAGACCTTAACATTAAGTGTAATAACGGTCATACTGCAATAGATATGTTCATTAGCAAGGCCCATGGCAAAAAAAACATTGAAGAAAATTACAAAAAATTTTGTAGATTTTTGATGCTTTACCTAAAAGAGCTACATAGTAAACACAAAGCCTGTTGTATACTTTCAACCCTAGCTCTAAGCTTAACAATTATAGGCTTACCATTTATTTTTAAGCCTATTATTAAATACAGAGAAAGAAGTAAAATATATAAAAAAACTAAGGCTATGCTGGAAAACTTACTCTACATTTAAGTACAAGAGGGGTGTACAAAAAAACATATAGCAGTGCAGGTCAAGCTAATATATGACAATTATCTGTTGGATGAAAACGAAATTAAATACATTTTTAATATTTTTATAGAAATCTATTAGTATAGATCTATATGCTGTTCTAATGGCTATTTTTAAATGCTTAATACTCCTCTTCATTATTTCTTGCACACACCTGCCTACTAAGCAACATCTCACTAATATAGGCAACGAAGATCATCATGATATAGGTGAGCACGATTATTCGTTGCAGCAATACAACACCTCTTTGGAGATTAATGAACCGGCAATACCAGAAATTATGCCTTTACCAATAGAGTTTCCCGATCTCACAATCAGTAATCAGCTTATTTCTATTAATGTTAGTGAAGAAGTATCAGTAAAAGATTTGCTGATTGAGATAGGAAAACTTTCTGACGTTAACTTGGATATAGACCCAAAAATATCAGGTAATATTATTTTAAAGCTAAAAGATAAGAATATAAATGAAGTAATTCAGAGTATAGCAAATAGCGCCAAATTGCGTTACTCAACAAGCAATGGTGTAATTAGAATTGAGCAGGACTTGCCATACGCGCAAAATTATTACGCAGACTTCATTAATATTCAACATTCTGCTCAAAGCAGTTTCGTCATTAGTAACAATATTACTAACAGTGATGGAAGTAACACTGATAGGAACTATAACAATGTTATGAGGTCTCAATACAGTAGTGACTTATGGAATTCATTAGAAAAAGGCTTGAATGCAATAATGGATGTTAACGGGGTGGATGATGGCGAATTCCTTTCATCCAACAGAGAAGCTGGCGTTATTATTTTGAATGCTAGAAAAGATATCCATAAAGCTGTTGAAGAATATATTAATAAGGTTAAGAAATTAGCGTCTTCTCAAGTAATGATAGAGGCAAAAATAGTTGAAGTTGTGTTAGATGACAAATATCTTTCTGGTATAAACTTAAATGACTTACGCGATGGAACTAAGTCTATAATAAATCAAGATAACTCAATTATTAACCTAGCAATGAACTTTGGTGCGAGTGATCTAGGAGATTTAGTAAAAAATTTAGACAAATTTGGCGCTTCAACTGTAATTTCAAGCCCTAGAGTACATGCTATAAATAATCAGCAAGCGATGATTTCATTTACCAAAAACCATATTTATTTTACTTCCGATATACAAAAAGATACTAGAAACTCTAATCAGACCTTAATTACCAAGATGAATAGTGTTCCAATAGGTGTTGTGCTAATAATCCACCCAAGCATTAACATTGATACTAGTGAAATATTCATGGATATACATCCAACTTTATCAAGAATTAACGGCTACATTAAAGATCCAGATATAGAGTACATCGCACAGCAGAGTAAAATGAAATTAAATAGCGACATTCCAATTGTTGAAATCAGAGAAATGAACTCTATGTTAAAAATTAAGAGCGGTGAAATTATGGTAATCGGCGGGCTCATAGAACATAGAGAAGATAAGCAAAGCTTTAAAGCTACATCACATCAGAAGTCAAAAAGGCTAGCGAATAACATTAGAACAGTAGAAACTGTCCTTTTTTTAAAAGCAACAATCGTACCAACATTTGGTTTGTTAGATAGAAAAGATAAGAATTTATATATATATTAAATCACTACTAAAAATTAAATATCAAACCAACTTCAATATTATGAGTGGATATGTCATCTGCAACAGGTATCGGAACGCTAAAGTAACGATAGCCGAGAAAGGTTTTTACTTCTGGGATTATTGAATAGTTCATACCAAGCTTTATTTGATAAGCAAACCAAGGAACATTAAGTGGCATTGAACTTTGGGGTGACCCATTAATCCTTTTTAATCTAAAAACTGTTGGCCCTATGCCAAGACCGATGTACGGAGCAAATTGTGTATCCTGAACGCTGGGATTATAATATAAGTTTAACAAAAACGCAAATATACTTGCTGATTTATCAAATACCAGAGAAGAATTACTACTTTCAATATTGGCTCTAGAATACATGGTTTCAAAATCAACTCGGCCATTTTCTCCAGCATAGTAACCTAAAGATATGCTGTTGAGCCACTGGAAATCAATTTTACCATCAAATTGCTGTATACTTTTAATTTCATTTGCCACTATATTTTTTATCATAAAACCATAATGACTTTCAACTAAAGTTAGGACTCTCTCCCCTATTGCCTTTATACCCTTTACAAATGTTTCTGAATTATCATGGTATACCTTACCACCGTTAGCGCTAACATAAAAATCAAGTTTTTTTGATTTTTCCTTTGTAATCTGCTCATTATCAGCCTGATCTGCAATACGTGACCACATATTTTTCTGATCAGCTACTTGGAGAATAGAAGGTTGTTCAGTAGGACTACTTTCAAGTTCTTGATATTTTAAATCATTTATTAGTATTTTTTTCTCAGTAACCTCTTCAGAATGCATTACATCTTCATTATTGTCCGTTTCTAGTTTTAAGAGTTGTACTTGCTCAATGTGTGTATTACTAATATAAGTAATAAAAAAATAGACACATGGAATGAAAATCAAAAATAAAGTAATAGATATTTTAGTTATCACAAATGAACCCATAATTATCATTTATAGTATAACGACTATATCATATATTTCTTTAATGTACAAAAATTAAGAAAGAATATTTCCAATTAGATAATTATTTTCAACTCCTTTAACATTAACTTTCACAATACTCTTGGCTTGAGCTTTTGATTCAAGCTTTACTAATGCAAAATTTTCTGTTCTACCGACATTATTTTGCTCAACCAGAACACTTTGTTCAGTGCCTATCAAAGATTGATAAAAGCTACTCACCATTTCTCTATTCATTTCTCTTAAATTTTTTACTCGTTCTTTACGCACATTCTCTGGTACTTGTGGCATTCGTGCAGCAGGTGTATTCTTCCGCTCTGAATATGGAAAACCATGTAGGTAAACTATATTTGTTTTTTTCAGTAAATCAACTGTATCATGAAACATTTCATCAGTTTCTGTTGGAAATCCAGCAATAATATCAGCGCCAAATGCTATATTAGGCCTCAAACTCTTCATTTTATGACAAAATTCTATCACTTGTTCCCTGTTGTGACGACGCTTCATTCTCTTTAGTATTAAATTGTTACCAGATTGTAGACTCAAATGTAAATGAGGCATAAGTCTTGACTCATTAGCTATTAAATCCATTAATTCGTCATCAACCTCAGCAACATCGATAGAGGAAAGTCTTAGCCTCTTCAACTCTGGTATATCTTTTAAAACTCTCCTAATCATTGAACCAAGTGACGGCTTAGCAAACAAATCTGTACCAAAGTCAGTAATATCAACACCTGTAAACACTACTTCTTGATATCCATTTTCTACAAAGATCCTAATTTGCTCTATAATACTGTTTATTGGCACAGATTGATTATTCCCTCTTGCCTCAGTAATTGAGCAAAATGTGCAGCTATGATTACAACCATTTTGAATTTCAATAAATGCCCTTGATTTATCTTCAAATCCATTAATTAGAACAGGTTCTACTTGGTTATCACTGACTAAGATTTTATCGTCATTTAGTAAGTAATTTTCAGCTTTTAGCTTATCTTGATTACCGAGCACTTTACTTACACCAGGAATGCTACTGTAAACTTCTGGATCCAACTGAACAGCACAGCCAACTACGATAATTTCTTTACTTGGGTCGTTTTTATAGATCTTACGTATTTTTTGCTTTACTTGGCGTTCTGCTTCGTTTGTCACTGCACAGCTATGGACCACAACAACATTTTTTCTTTCTGCTTTTTTTAATGCTTCTTTGATTAACTCACTCTCGTAAAAATTTAGACGACAACCAAATGTTATCACTTCATTCATGCTAGTATTTTTTAGACCTTACAATTTAAATTATATCACACATCCAAGCAAAGTCTCTTGCATGACCATTGTTTTGGTAGATAAATGCTCTGCTGCGTTGTTTTTCGGAGGAATTTTCTTTTTTATGCCATAATGAAAAATATTTCCTCTTTTTTCTAGAAATTTGTTATATTCTCTATGGCTACTGACTCTCACTTTTTGTGGCATATTTATCCTTAAATCGTCATTCTATAATGAATTTAGTCAGTAATCACTAGTTTTTCTGCTGCTATGCAACAAAGCCACCCCAGTGTCATGCTACTTGAATGACAAGAAAAAACCCACTGGGATAACAAGACTGAGATAGACTAGAAATTAAACGCTACTCCAGCTTCTGCACCAACAGTGCTGTAAAGAACTTTGTATGCATCTTTGGTAACTACTTTTTTGTTATCTGCACCAGTAGTTTCGCTATCAAAGTGAGCACCAAAAGAACCGAAATAACGAGCTCCAGCATAAAGTTTGACTTCTGGAGTTACATCATAGCTGACACCAGCTTTTACTTGACCAGCAAAACCAAATTTACTGTTTTGATTATTTATAGCGGTTTTCAAAGGAGTGCTGACATACGCTGCACCAACACCAACACCAACATATGGAGTGATAGGCATATCTTCAATTGCTATATCGTAATAAACGTTAACTAGTCCTGAAATTGCTGTTAAACTGTTCGCAATAGTATCTGCTGGGGTAAATACTACATCTTTAACATCATTTTTGTTTAGGTATGAATAAACTCCTTCAACATCAACCCTGATGTCGTCCATTTTGTAACCAAATGCACCACCACCAGCTATAAAAGATGGTTTTAATGGACTGTAATCACTCTTGTCTTTCTTATAGGTAATACCATCAACTTTTGTGAAAAGAGGTAAAAATTCACCGTTGTATTGCAAACGAATGTAGTAGCTAGTTTCTTCATCACTTATTGGACCAACAGGATCTGAAAAAGCAGAGTTTGATAAGCTTAGCAACGTTGCTAAAGCGGCTGCTGAAAAAAACTTTTTATAATGCATAATTATCCTCGTAAAAAAATTAAAATTCCACTTTAGTAGTCTAAGTAACAACTAAAGTTAAGTCAAGTGCTAACTTAATAACACAAAATATTCTATACTTTAACTAACTTTTAGGAGAATACAAAGATTTTATTAATGAATAAATAGAGTTACACGACTTTTGATTTTTTGGTATAGCTAACACAGGTAAGATTTACTATCGAAAGACCTCATCATCCCGCTGCTTGTTAGCGGCTGAGATACCGCGCACAACTGTATGAACATTGTGATTTGGACCTACCAGAAGGGTGTCATCCCAGTCTGGGATCCAGGAATTTTATTAAGTTGGCGAGCATAAAAATAGCTGTTTTATGTTAAAATACAATGTTTTAATGATTATGGAAAGGCTGGATTCCAGACTGGAATGACGCCATTTGCTGTCTTCAAAAATGAATGTTCGTACAGCTATGGAATGAATCGCGGTATGACGTAGGGCTGTGCTAGTATAGGTGCATTATACAAAGAAGTACTAGCGTTGGAAATATTAGAAAGGAAATACTTACACTAAAAGAAACTTCAGTAGTAAATTCAAAAAGGAAGTTTAAATCCAGGTGGTAAACCCATCATACCTGCAAGATCAGAAGTTGCATTTGCCATATCTTCTTCTGCTTTTTTAACGGCATCATTAAACGCTGCTGTTACTAAATCCTCTACTATATCTTTTTCCTCATTTCTCATAAGTTCTAAGTCTATGTTCACCTTTTTAGCTTTATAGCTACCTATTTTTATGACTTCCACTAATACAGAAACTTTGCCACCACCAGAAATACCTTGAAACTCTTTCCCAATATATTTTTCTTGAGCTTCTGCAAGCTTTTTTTGCATCTCTTGCGCTTGTTTCATTATTTGACTAAAATCCACAACTTACTCCTTATTTTCTATATTAACTACTTTTGCACCTTTAAACGTGTCAAGTATATCCTTGACTGCAGGTGCATAATTTAAATTACTCACTTCCCTGTTTATATAACCCGTATCAACTGTAATAACCCACTCCTGCTGAGTCACCTGATTTAAGTAATTTTTTAAATCATTGCAAAAATTACTATCCAACTTAGATACAGCTTTTAATTTTAAATATCCAGGTTTACAATCTATTAATTGTAGATTATTACACAGTTGTTTGTAAAGATAAATTTGGTTACTCCGCCTTAATAGTTGCAAAATCTTATCAAAATCGTAATTTTGTTGTTTATTTTCCACATGGATCCCAGTGTCACGCACTGGGATGACAGAGTAGGGTTGTTGTTTACTTTCCACATATTTTTTTGGATCCGAGTAGTCAGCTACTTGGATGACAGAGGGGGAAGGTGCAACAGGTCTGCCCTGTCTATTTCCTTGCTCTACATTCTGTGAAAGAATTTTTTTGATCACCTGTTCTGGAGAAGGTAGATCAGAGAGATAGCAAAGACTAATCAGCATCATTTCAGCAGCAACATCGTTGCATATTGAAGTTTTTATATCTTGAATACCTTTAAGCAACACCTTCCACAATCTCGAAAAAAATATTAAAGACTTCTCTATACTTAAATCTTTTACCCTGTTCTTTTCATACTCTGTAACTGCATTATCAATTTCTTTTGTGATCAAAAAACGGCATACTAACTGAATTGTTTGCAATAGACCTTCAAAAATACTAAGTGGGTTTGCTGTTTTTATCGCCTTGTCAAACACTGATAGAGCTTTCTGTAAATCACCTTCTAATATTGCTCCTAATAGATCGAATATAATATCTTTATCCACTAGGCCAAGTATGTCTATCACATTTTTAGTGGATATTGCACCATCTTTGCTATATAGGACTGCTTGATTCATCAAAAACAAGGCGTTACGCATTGAATTTCCAGAATGTCGTGCAATTAACTCTAATGCTCCCTTTTCAATGAAATAACTCTCTTTTTGTGTAACATCATTTAAACGTTCTACTATTTTAGCTACAGGAATGTTGTGTAAATCAAATCTTTGACAACGTGCAATAATAGTTATTGGTATCTTTTTTATTTCTGTAGTTGCTAAAATGAATTTTACACTAGATGGTGGCTCTTCTAGGGTTTTAAGTAACGCGTTAAATGCACTGCTGGATAACATGTGTACTTCATCTATAATGTAGACTTTGAATTTAGAGCTTATAGGTGAGTAGCAAATATCTCCCAGGATTACTTTAATATCGTCAATGCTAGTGTGACTTGCTGCATCAATTTCAATCACATCTGGATGGCTTGAATTTTTTATTGCTAGACAATTTTCACATGATCCGCAAGGTTCAAAAATTGGCCCCAGGGAACAATTCAAACATAAAGCTATTATCCTTGCAGTGGTGGTTTTACCAACTCCACTACTACCGGAGAGCAGTATAGATTGTGGGATTTTGTTTAAAATAAAAGCATTTTCTAATACACGCACTAATATATCTTGACCTACTAGATCTTTAAAGCTACTAGGACGATGTTTTAATGCTATATTCATAGCCTCTGATAAAACAAATAAGAAATAGGTATGCAACCCAAAAAGGTTCTGATATGGCTGCTTCATTTCTAATCTGACCAAATTACAGAGTTTTTGTCTGCATACCTTATAAAATATTATACTTTTTTTTTTATTTAGCAAGGTATATCCTATATTAGTCTTATAATTTATATGTTAGACCTTTTGCAACATTACTTTGGAGTAAACAACTGTTACCTAAAATACTCTTCTCTTGTCATTCCAACTTGGATCCAGAGAAAAAAGATGTGGATTTCAGTGTCACACACTGGAATAACAACCTATAGGTACTGGGATAATAAAAGAGGGATATTATGATTTTATATCATTTTCCTCTTTGTCCATTTTCACGAAAAGTTAGAGCTTTCCTAAAAGAAAAAAAATTAGGCTGCGATCTAGTGTATGAAAATCCGTGGGAAAAGCGGAATGAATTCATGAAGATCAACCCAACCGGACAAGTACCAGTATTAATAGATAATAACTTTGTAATAGCGGATAGTAATGCCATTTGTGAATATATAGAAGAGACTTACAATAGTGACGTCAAATTACTTGGTTCATCCACTATTATTAAGTCTAAAATACGTGCTCTAATCAATTGGTTCGACAACAAATTTTACAATGAAGTTACTAAGTATATTATGAATGAAAAAGTAATTACTAACCGCAGCCCTGACTCTAGATTTCTTCATGCAGCTCAGCATAACCTGCCTTGCCATATGGAATACATCGAACACTTAATTAACAAGAACGTTTGGCTTGCAACTGATAAGTTTACTTTAGCTGATATTGCTTTAGCATCGCATATTTCCGTAATGGATTATGTAAGTAGTTTTCCATGGGAAAAAAGTAAAATTTTAAAAGAATGGTACTCCATTGTTAAATCAAAGCCTTGTTTTCGTGAGATATTATTAGAGAGAGTTTCCGGTTTAACCCCTCCTAAACATTACGCTGACCTTGATTTTTAACTTATGTTAGCTTTAAAGCTACAGTCATTCCTTCATCAGTTGGAATCAATACAGAGAAATATTTCTTTTCATCTGATAATCTATTATTAAACTCCCTCATAGCATGCCATGATTTTTCTGATACTTCTTTTGGAGGCGATTCTAAAAATACTGTATCAAATAATAGAGTGTTATCTGCAACGATTAGCCCATCTTGTTTAATGTATGACTCTGCCCAATCTAAATACTTAGGATAACTACTTTTGTCAGCATCGATGAATATCATGTCAAATGGTGCCTTTGTTGATAATTCATTAATTTTTTCCAGTGCATCACCTTCTATTAGAGTAATTTTATCACTTAGATTAAAAGCACTAAAATTTTTTTTTGCTATTCTTGAGTGTTGAGGATTATTTTCTATTGTATATATATGACCGTCTTCTAGTAGAGCTTTTGCCATGCAAATCGACGAATAACCGTATAATGTGCCAACCTCAACAATACTTTTGATTTTATGGATTTTTATAAATAAACTTAATAGCTTTCCTTCTTCAGGGCCAATCTGAATATGTTGCTTTTTTTTAAGAATACAATATTCTTCTATTTTTTTATATTCTTTTGCAAATAGATTTCTTATATATAATAATTTTATACTAGAATTATTACGCATTACGTTTTATATTATAAATTAGGGAGGCTTAATTCATACACAGTTTATAAATATAATAATATAGTTCAAAATAATAAAAACATTTATTTTAAGTTATTATTTCATAGTATAAAATTTTAAGTGACAAAAATTATTATATATCGTACTATGGTTAACTAGTATAATAAACAATCGATTATTATACTAGAATTAAAGGGATTGTTTATGCGCATTTCTCTTTTTAAAATATAATTTTTATAATCAATTAGAGGGGGTTATATGTCTTATACTACTGCCAGTGAAGTTGAAACGTTAAATAAAAAATCTAACAAGAATGAAGGGGTTATGTTACTACATAATCCAGCTTATCGTGAAAAGTATAAAGAACGTTTTAATGAAGCTCAGAGAAAAGTTATGGATATGGTTCAGTTTTATGATGGGACAATAGTATTAATAGAGAATAAAATCGCTATGTATTACTACACTTGGCACAGTAAAAAAAGAGAGTTTGAGCGTAAAAAACAACAAACAGTAGTGAAAAACAATGGTTCAACATAGAGTCTTTTATATGGTAAGCTACAGTGGTATTACTTCACTATAGCTTTTTCATATAATTTATCTATCACATCAGTGAGATATTTCAGCTCTTTATACCCTTCATGTTTAACTTTATTATGCTCTATATATGACTTACCATCGTTAAGCTTGATGAAAAATATTGGAGTGGCTGTGATACCAAGTTTATTGATTGCCAGTGATTTATCATTTATGATTTTATCCATTATTTTCTTATCATTAATGCATTGGTTAAATGCATCTTGCTTTAAGTTGCTTAGTGCAGCAATTCTTTGTAGTAAAGTCAAATCACTTAAATTGTAGTAATTCCACGAATCTATTGAGTTAAAAACAGCTTTGTTAAAATTAAAGTAGTCTTCTTGTTTTTCATAGCAATGACTTAGCATTGCAGCCTTTAGCCCTCTGTAATCCAAAGGAAAATGACGAAATATATATAACATCTTACCTGTGTCTATATATTTCTCTTTAATTTTAGGAAAAACATTCTTATGAAAAAGAGAGCAGTGATAGCAAGTTAATGAAGCATATTCTATCATTAGAATTGGTGCTTTTGGATCTCCTAATAATTTATCATCAGGTAATAGTGATAGTAACTCCTTTGATGTTATTTCATTAGTTTCTTTTTGAATATGTTGGTTACTGGATTTAACAACTGCATAAGAATTAACACTCATAAGAATTAGTAAAAACAATAGTCTGAAAATCATTACAATACAAACACTTAACTTACTAAAAAAATTACATATTTATATTAATAATGTCAAGATAACTTTTGTTTAGCAAGGCTTTCAGCCCTATCTTTAAATGCAGCAATTATTTTACTCTGTGTATATTTATATACTGAGTTTAATAAAGTGGAAAATGAGTTGGAGTTGGACTTAAACTTAAACTCTATATAAAACTTTACCATAGTTTTATTTTCATCTATGGGAATGAATTGCCATTCATTGTATAGATATTTAAATATTCCATTTGATGATACAGCTTTTATCCAACCTTCATTTGTTCCACTTGGAGAAAGAGAAGTAACTTCTGATGTATATCTACCTTTAATTCCATGAAAAGCTGCGAGGAGATCTACAACCATTTGGCTGTTAATTTTTTCTTTTATATAAACGGCTTTGCACCAAGGAACAAAATCAGGATACCTTTCAACATCAATTACAACTTGGAATACTTCATTAGGCGAACATAGGAAGGTACCTTGTTCTCTGTATTGATGAAGCATAAATGTTAAACCAATCAAAATAGGATCCGTATCTATCGTCAGCCTTAGTAGATTCCTGAGACTAAAGTTAAGGTGGGCATCGCGTATTAATTTCAACGAAATTAATAGAGGCAATTCCCTTGACTAGAAATTATCGCTCGGGAAATTTAACTTAACTTATAACGCATAGCACAGACCCTTACTTGAATTATAGATGATTTACATAAGGCATGTCTATAGGTATATTAAAAGTCAGCGATTATTATTTAATCTTTATTAAACTTTGCATCCTAAGTATCATGATTAATAAATATATCTCATGAATATTACTAAAGTTTTAATTATTATTGTTTTTATTGTAATTTCTTCAAGAGCTTACACTAGTTGTACAGATCACAAAATTTTTGTGCATACTATGAAGCAACAAGTGGATGGTATATCTACAAAAGGAAATAGAAAAAACCTAGGACATGTACACGAAAAGCTTCAGGAGGTCATTCAGAATAATGTTAACCTCAAAGGAATATCGCAATTCGTTATAGGAAAACATTGGGCTTTAGTTAAACAAAAAGAAAAAGAAGACTTTTTAAGAGAGTATGAAGTGTATCTTACGCGTTTGTGCGTTAAAATTTTATATAAATACATGCATGATAGTGAAATGATCATAATGAGTACAAAAGCAGTTGACGATGAAACTTGCTTAATTGGTACAAGATTTTCTTACGGTGATGAAGAATTTACAAATATTGATTTTAAAGTTACTAAAAATAACAGTTCTTTCTTGATAAGTGATGTTGTAATGAGTGGAATAAGTATTGCTATTAATCAACGTTCTCAATTTAG
Source organism: Wolbachia endosymbiont of Aedes albopictus (assembly GCF_024804185.1). NCBI lineage: Bacteria > Pseudomonadati > Pseudomonadota > Alphaproteobacteria > Rickettsiales > Anaplasmataceae > Wolbachia > Wolbachia endosymbiont of Aedes albopictus. Next base: position 164,242 of record NZ_CP101657.1, on the reverse strand, counting down.
TGAAAAAATCGACACGCATGGCATAGCAAGCGTTATAGCTGAATTAAAATGCAATAACAATCCATGATATATATGCCTCACTGGCCTAAACCGCTTGGTAGTAGACCAAAGGATTTTTCTCTTGATCGCATAAAAAGCTTTCTAAATAAATTGGGCAATCCTGAGAAAAAAATGCCGCCCATAATTCATATAGCTGGAACTAACGGGAAAGGCTCAACACTAGCATTTATAAGATATATAATGCAAGCAGCAGGGTATAAGGTCCATGCATACACTTCTCCACATTTGGTGAATTTTAATGAAAGAATAGTTATTGCAGGCAGTTATATCAACGATAATGAATTATATAGCTTATTAGAAGAATGCCGTGCCGTAATTGCAGAACAACCTATCACTCTGTTTGAAGCTGCAACTATTGCAGCTTTTTTAGCTTTTTCTCGTCATAAAGCCGATATAACTTTAGTTGAAGTGGGTATGGGTGGAAGACTTGATGCAACAAATGTTATAGATAGTCCGATTTTAACAATCATTACTTCCATTGCTCTTGATCATACAGAATATCTTGGCCCTACTATAGAAATTATAGCAGGTGAAAAGGCTGGAATAATGAAACCTAATGTTCCTTGCGTAATAGCACCACAAGAAAAATCTATAATGAACATGCTAGAACACCACGCAATAAATAAGAAATCTCCTCTGTATAGAGGAGGCCTTGAATGGAATTGCAAAAAACGACTATCTGTCATCCAAACTGGGATCCAGAAACAAAAAAATGAGAGGTCACGTGCTGGAGCTCAAATGATTTTTCAATCAGCTATTCAATCAATAGAATTTTCTTTGCCATCTTTAAAGGGTGATCATCAGGTGATTAATGCAGGCAATGCTATTGCAGCATGTAGTATTTTAAGTGGAAAATATGGATTTGATATTGGAGAAGAGGATATCACTTCAGGTTTACAGCGTACCTACTGGCCTGCACGACTAGAGTTCATAAGAGAGGGTAATTTAATTTCCCTACTACCGAAAAATTGGCAATTATTTTTAGATGGTGCACACAATAATGACGGTGCTAGAGTGCTATCTCAGTGGGTAAAAGATAATTTTGCTGAAGGTATCTATGTGGTTTTTGGTGTTACCCGTAACAGAAATGTGGAAGAGTTCTTGGAGCACTTAAAGCCATATATCAAGCTACTATGTGCGGTTTGTGTTAAGTCTGAACCTAAAGCAACAAATACAAATTTGATTAGGGAAAAAGCCAATAACATAGGAATAAAAGCAGTTGAATGTGAATCAATTGGCGATGCAATATCAAATCACATATTAAAAGCCTCTATCCAAAACGTCAAAACCATACTAATCTGTGGCTCATTGTTCCTAGCTAGAGACTTCGCTATGGAGAATAGCTAACTTTGATGATATTAACTGACCGATGGGGAAATAACTTTGATTGCTCATAGTACTGCTTGGCTTTTCGTTATCGACTTCTATAAACTGATCATCACCTTTAAATTGCTCCTCAATTGAATTTATAGCTATCTTTTTGAGAATATAATTACTTGCAGCATTTAAAATAGGTGAAGTAACAATTAAAAGCGTGAATGGTAATGAAAGTAATAAGCCGGATAACATCATAGAGTTAGTTATACCAAAACCGTTGGCAACTAAATCTAATCCCACACCGAAAAACATTAAAGATGTACAGATTGTGTTGCTCAAAATAACTGAATTTTTTAGCCACTTTAATTTAGTCCTATCACTCTTTGAAAAATTTTCGCATTCTTGGTCAAAGTTAAACAATAATAAAATATTAGCCTGATGATTAAACTCTTTCCCATTTCTAGTATAAATGCTCTTAACAGCTAGACTCAAAATAGATTCTGCTAACAAGGGAGCAAGAAAACCTACTGCTATTGGTACATTAGAAGAAATACCATTAATTATTAAAAATGCAATTGATGTGAAGGGTACTAAAAGAACTCCTAAGAGATTTGAATAAGAAGAATATTTTATATAAGCAGTTACATTATTGTTAATTGACTGCTGCTTATTATAGAGTTTATTTCTGCACTTATCATCTAAGTATTTTTGCAATTCTTCATAACTGCGACTCCACAACTTACCGCGTAATTCTTTTATTAAATTATTTCTTTTATTGAGACCTTTCTCCAATGGCTCTATTATAAATTCTTCAAAAAATGGCTTATTTAATGCAATAACCTTAAATTTCTCCTCCGCTTCTTTATTGTTTGGGTTTTTATCTGAATGATATTTTAACGATAATTTACGGTATTGTTGACTAAGTTTTTTCTTAATATTCTTAATGTCAGAATTTACCACATCCTCCTTTTGAATATTAAATGTTAAAAACAACTGCTTTAAAGCGTGCTACTCATTTTCATTCAAAACATTTCTAGCCACATTACACCTACAAATTAACTAACTATTAATGTTCTATAGTATACATATTTCCAAATCATGTCAATTATTTTATAAATATCTCTGGTAAAAATTATTTCTGTTATGACTAGCATGATAAGTGTATGAAGCGACTAAAATTGTTATTACAGCGCTTAGTGTATGACAGTGCTCCAACATTTAGGGTTACAGTTTGCATGGGTCATCTGAGTAGCTCAAATCCAATTCTCCTATCATGCAAGCTCCTTTCTTGTCATCCCAGTGCGTGACACTGGTTTGCTTTATGATGATGTCATGAAAGTAGCTGACACTGGGATCCAGAAGACTTAATTTCAACCAAATAATAAAGGCTAGATCCCAGTGTCTAGGCACTGGGATGACACCTGTAGCCCTACGTCATACCGCGATTCATTCGCGGTATCTCATCCGCTAACAAGAGATCCCGCTGCGGGATGACGAATTGCTTAACCGTCATTCCACCACGAACCGTCATACCGCGATTCATTCGCGGTATCTCTTAGCCGCTAACAAGCAGCGGGATGACGAATTGCTTAACCGTCATTCCGCCGCAAACCGTTATACCGTCACGAACCGTCATACTGCGATTCATTCGCGGTATCTCTTAGCCGCTAACAAGTAGCAGGATGACGAATTGCTTAACCGTCATTCCGCCACGAACCGTCATACCATCACGAACCGTCATACCGCGATTCATTCGCGGTATCTCCCAGCATAGATTCTGCTAACAAGTAGCAGAACGACGAAGTTTCGTCATGCAACCGCGAACCGTCATACTGCCGCAGACCTTCATCCCGCTGCGGGATGACGGTTGTCGTTTAGCTACAAACATTAAGAAATTTACCAAACGAAAAAAAAGGCAAAAGAAGCCCCGAGTAGCGAGTTTTGACTCTATATTACTGTAAGTGGCGCTGTAATAATGTGCTAACGCTTAAAATAAGCGCGATTTGGCTGAATGTAGAAAAAATAAAAAAGACATGCAGCCGCTATAATTTTATGTAATCCGCCAATAAATACTCTGAGTTTTTTACTGAATTTTGTCATTGAGCCTGCAGGTCAAAAACAAGTTTTGAGTCATAAATACCCTTAGCATTACAATAAGGGACCTGGCAAAGTTTGTCAAGTAATTTTTTGTAGCTCTCATGACTTAAAAAGCTGTATTCCAGCTTTACGCGATGAAATGACAGATTACTGTTACCTTATCTAGATACAGAAAAAAAATCTTAATACTTAACGCATTTTTCATAGTACATACCGTATGATTGATAAATAAAATAATGAATAGATTTACATAATGTTTGGAGGTACCAATGGTCAACGACAAGATTACTTTGAACTTTGAGATAGAAAAAGGCGAGTTTATAGATCCATATTACTTTTCTGCGCGTATAAAGCTTACAAACGAAAGCAAAAATCTTTTGCGTGAGCAACTTGGCAGTACAGTTCAATTTGATAACTTAGATGACCACTTCAATCTCAACCCTGAAAATTTTTATATCTCTTATAACCAATATGGTGACAGAAATGAGCTAACCGTTAGGGATGACAACAGTAGACATTTAACCTCCAACCTTCCGCTTAATCACTACGGATTCTCAATGGAACTATCATCTCATGATGTATCAAGCGCAGATTATGGTTTTTATCCTCTACGTGCAATCTATAACCCATATTACTATGATAAAGCAAAGGAAAAAGAATTCGATGACCATGGTAAATTATTACCAACTGTATCGAACATACTAAATAAATTGCTAAGCAATGCAAACAACTTAACTACACAAGATGTATTACAAAACGTATTCTCACAACTGCAGAAGAAAGCTGATGAAGAAGCAGAAAGATTGGCAAGAGAAAGAGAAGAAGAAAGACAAAGGGAGGAAGAGTTAAATGAAAAGAACGAGGAATTAAAAGAACTTATAGAAAAGGATGAGATTAAAATATTTCAAGTGATAAAAGGTCATGATATAGGCAATGGGCGTTCAGCAGTAATTTTACAACTTGATGGGGAGATAGTCCTTGATTCAAACAAATACTACATAGCAAAATATACACACCACCCAGAATGGGAAGGCGATGAATACTTGCATTTTGTTAGTCCTAGAGATGAGATGCTGGTTGATTATGAAAACTTGTTTTTTGTGCTCAATCAAAGCTCTTACTCTGGTTTTGAAAGTGGGTTTTATTCAGCAGACAGCACTGATCCCTATAATTACGCTAAATATTCAAAAGAACCATATTTGAGTGGTGATCAGCTATCTGAAAAATTAGAGAACAGGCTTGAGGAAAATGATAATTGGGTAGATATGGAAGTTATACCTCATGACAAGCGTGTAAATGAGGTAGAAAATGAAATTAAGTCTGAGGGGAAAGGAACGGTTGATACTATACAGAAAGAAGAATCTAACCAAATGCAAGCAGATGATGGTAGTAGTTATGTTGAAGATCAATCAGCTTTGCATGATGATATGGAAAAAACTCTGCAGGAGAAATTGTATGGAGATGAAATACGCAAGCAAAGTCATGAGAAAGCTCAAAAAGATATGGAAACAAGAAAAGTCACTGTGGAAACTGACAGTAGCAATAATAAAATTGAAAAACAAGCAAAACCAATAGAAGACGAACAAGAAACTGTTATGGCAAGTGTGATAGAAAATATGGATAAAAATTCTGATAGTGAAGCAGAAGATTCTAACAGTATTGCAGATGCACAACATCCCTTTAAAATAAGGACAGGAAGTCCTCTTGAAGTGGGAAAGTATGAGGTGGAGCTGCAAGTGACATATGATGATATAAAGAATTTTTATGATACCGTACGTGGTAAATATCATGCTGGTGATGGATATAACTACGAGCAAGTAATGGTTTTATATAATGAAATTGTTAGGCCAGCATCGCAGCATTATGATAAACCATTTACCCTGCCTAAGGCATACATAACAGATGGTCATCTATTTGTTCAAAATAAAGATTTTGGAACTTTGTATGATTTTAATGAAATGTTTTATAAAAGTGATGAGTTAATTTGATCAATATTAGTATAACAAATTAAATTTAATAAGTATTTTATTAAAATATTAATTGCCCAATGGTGTGAATTATTATATTATTAGCTTATATAGCTAATAATTTAAATAATTAATATGCCAAGATACGTTAAGAAATATATTAATAGTATTACTGAGTCTAATATATTAAAAGTTTATACTTCCGAAGATAACTCTCAAATTAAAGTATTTTTCAAAATTGCAAATGAAGAAATTGATAGAATTTTTTCAGGGCAAGAAGTAGTGAAATTTTTAAATCAAACTACCAATATAAGAGATCATGAAAACAAATCTGCCATTAGTAAAAATGTGAAACAAGGCATCATTAGAGATGTAGAAGGTATACATAGAGAGAATGGTAGATATGTATATAAAGCACCAATTTTATCACCTAGTAAACAATACAAAAAACTGTTTAAAAGTGAGAAAGCTATTCAATTTAATTTGAATGATTTTATGTCAGATAGCATATCAAAACTTGTACACTTAAAAGATAGATTTGAGGAAATTTTGGGTTTTGATCCTGAAGATGGCCTATGTCATCCATTAAATTATTTTATTACTCTTTTAGAATTAAAGAATATGGGAGACTTTGCTGGATTTCTCAGGTCTGCTGATGTTGTACCTGAACAAGATTTTATAGATTATATTGATTGAAGAAAAGAACAAACAACTGAATTGTTGATGACGCAGATCTTGTTGCAATTCTTACCTATTCTTCATATTCAGAGCATTGAGAGACGTGAGGGAGATCAATTTTATGACAAGACAATATATGAACAAGAGTGTAATGATTTATCATCAACAGAAATATGGGTTCATATTAATCAAGAAAAAGTCAAGTGTGCTTTGGATAATGTAGAGATAGAATGCTACTTAGAATTTAATTTCTCCTGTTATGCTTGTAATGAAGGAGGTAGTGATGATGAGAATATTGCACATTCTATGTTGGCATATAAAGCAGAGAATGGTAAATACATATTTTTTGACCCTAATAGAGGAGCCGTTGGCTTTTGTCCTAATACAGGAGTTGCTAATTTTACATCAGAGGAAATTTGTAGGGCAGTAGAACTGGCTGTAAATTTTTATTCATATAATATGTATATTGAAAACTCTCCAGACTATTGTGAGATTTACGTTACGCTTAGAAATGCAACATTAATGTTAAAGAAAGCTGAGGAACTTTATGAAACAACAGAAAGAACAAACTCAAAAATAATTGATATATCAGTTGATAACAATACTGGTAAATTGTTGCTTACACCTATAAATCTATAAATATGTACAATTGCTATAAAGATTTATGCGTATGCCTTTATCTTTAAGATTGTTTATCGAGTATAGACATCAGCTCGTCCCATTCTCTTTTACCAATATTACTTTCTTCTTTAGTAACGTTTTCCCCTTTAATTAATTTGCGAATTATTTTTAGACCAGTTCTTGAAATAAAAGCTGATTCTAGGCAATATTCAGCAAAGGCATTGTAGGCCAGTGGAACCCATTTTTTTATTATATCCAACATAACTTCTGCATAAACTCTGATTTCATATTGGGCGTGCTTATCAGCTCTAAGCTTCAAAAAATGAAGAAGGTTATGCAGATCTATTTTCCAATAAAATTGTGTGTAGTAATTAAGCGTTAGGTTGGTTCGGGCAATTTCTCTTGCAAGCCCCTGCTCAATAAATTTTTCATAATGAGAATATACTAAATTAGAGTCATTTATTAGAGAATCTATTATTTTCTTTGAGGTATCCGGATCAAAAGCTTCACCGCTACCTTGTTTATTATTATCAGATTGTTTTGCAATCTGTTCTGGTTTTGGTATATAAAATTCATTGTCAAGTATTGAATATCTTGCCGAATATTCATTTACATTTGCAGTTCTATGCCTTATCCATTGCCTTGCAACAAAAATTGGAAGTTTCACGTGAAACTTAATTTCACACATTTCAAATGGAGTTGTATGATGATGTCTCATTAAATACTTTATAAGTGCTTCATCCTGACTTATCTGTTTTGTTCCCTTGCCATAAGAAACACGAGCAGCTTGAACTATAGCGCTATCAGAGCCCATATAATCCACTACTCGAATAAATCCATGGTCTAATACCTTATGTTCTTCATATAAGATTTCATCTATTTCTTTTACTGTAGTTCGTTTAGTTGCTTCATTCATAAAATATCCTCAAGATGAAATGGAAATATCAGCTCCACATGAATTAAGTTTTTCATGCATTGCCTCATATCCTCTCCATAAATGATGCGAATTATTTATTGTAGTTTCTCCACCAGCTACCAAAGAAGCAAGTACCAAAGCTGCTGTTGACCTTAAATCAGTGGCACACAGATTAGCTCCAGATAAGCTTTTTATTCCACTTATAGTAGCTTTGCTTTTTTCGATGCTGATATTAGCGCCTAACTTTCTCAATTCATCTACATGTGCAAATCTATTTTCAAAAATGTTCTCTTCAATTACTGATATCCCGTCAGCGATGCACATTGCAGACATCAGTTGTGGTTGCATATCACTGGGAAAGTTGGGGTATGGATCTGTTGCAATGTTAGCAGACCTAATAGAGCAATTTTTTCTGGAAATCATAACCCCCTCATTATATATTTCAACATTAGCCCCTATATCCTTCAATTCATTCACAATACATCTTATATCAGATAGACTTATTCCTTCTAACTCCAACTTACCACCAGTTATTATAGCAGCTAGTGCATAGGTGCCTGCTTCTATGCGATCTGGTATTATTTTATGAACACATCCATTTAATGCTTCAACTCCTGTTATTGTGATCCTTGTATCACTAATCTCAATATTAGCACCCATTTTCTTTAGGAACTCTATTAAATCAAGAACTTCCGGCTCCTTTGCAGCATTGTTTATTATTGTCACTCCTTCTGCAAGTGTTGCTGCCATTATTACATTTTCTGTTGCACCAACGCTTATTTTCTCAAGTATAACTGCTTTTCCTTGTAGCTTTCCTTTCACTGTTGCAATTATATTACAGCCTTCAACTTCAATTTTAGCTCCCATTTCTTCTAATGCTTTGATATGCATATCAACGGGACGCTTTCCAATATTGCACCCACCAGGAAAGACTGTTATGATTTTACCAAATCTACTGAGAATTGGACCTAGCATTAAAAGAGATGCTCGCAGCTTACTTGCAGTTTCGTGTGACATTACGTGATTGTTGATATTACTGCAGTCAATTTGCAAAGTATGATTTGCTTTATAATCTTTATTGCGTGTAAAATTCACTTTCGCTCCAAGACTCTCAAGCAGCTTAGACATTAGATGCACATCAATTAAATCAGGTACATTATGCAAAATTACCGAGAAGCTACTCAATAGACTTGCTGCCATTATTGGTAAAACAGCATTTTTTGAGCCATTAATCTTGATTTTTCCGACCAGAGGTTTATGGTTACTACTGACTAATATTTTGTGCATTTAATTAAGCTAGATCTTACCAAATAAGTATAGTAAATAGACAGTAAAAGGCAAATTACAGATAATATAGCTATCACAGATCATAATGTTCGTACATTTTAGCTATTCAGCAGCAAAATTGATTACACTTGTCCAAAGATGAGCGATGCATTAGTGCCACCAAAACCAAACGAATTAGAAAGTGCATATTGAATTTTATGCTCCTGAGCTTTAAACGGTACAAAATTTAAAGCACATCCTTCTGAAGGTTTATGTAAATTTAAGGTTGGCGGAATAATTCCATTATTTAACGCAAGAATGCTGAATATTGCTTCAACGCTCCCTGCAGCACCAAGTAAATGTCCTATAGAAGATTTAGTTGAAGAAACAGGTATTTTATAAACGTAGTCACCAAATAACTGTTTCATTGCTATTACTTCAATTTTATCTCCAAGTGGCGTTGAAGTTCCATGTGCATTGATATATCCTACTTGATTTGGATTAATTTGCGCACTTTTTAAGGCAAGCTGCATTGCCTTAAATGCGCCTCTTCCTTCTGGCTGTGGTGCTGTAATGTGGTGCGCATCTCCTGTGAGTCCGTACCCAACCAGTTCAGCATGTATTTTTGCCCCCCTTTTTTTTGCATGTTCATATTCCTCCAGCACCAATATACCTGCTCCTTCACCCATAACAAAACCATCGCGTTCTGCATCCCATGGCCTTGAAGCTTCTTCCGGTTTATCATTGAATTTAGTTGATAACGCCTTCATAGACGCAAAACCTGCAATTCCAACTCTACACAGTGCACTTTCTGCTCCACCTGCAATCATAATATCCGCTTCACCAAGTTTTATAGTTCTTGCTGAATTTATGATTGCATGCGCACCTGTTGCACATGCGGTTACTGCTGAATCATTTGGACCTGTAAATTCATATTTAATAGAAATATGGCCAGATATCAAATTTATTAGACTTGCAGGGACAAAAAATGGACTGACATGTCTGGGCCCTTTTTCCTGCATGGTAATAACATTTTCCTGAATTGATGGTAGACCACCTATACCAGAGCCAATAGTCACACCAATACGCTCCCGATTGATATTTTGGCTTTCCAAAATTAATGAGTCACCTATTGCCTGAATAGCTGCTGCAATACCATAATGGATAAAACGATCTGTCCTTTTTGAGTCTTTCTCAGAAATATAACCTACAGGATTAAAGTAATTCTCAATGTTATCGGATTGCACAGGCACCTGCCCTGCAACCTTGCAAGCAAGATCAGAAGAGTCAAATCTATCTGCATTGATTGCTTTTATGCCAGACTCACTTTTTATTAGCCTTGACCAAGTATTATCAACATCTGCAGCTAGTGGAGTGATTAACCCAACACCAGTGACTACTACCCTTCTGCTCATTTAACACTAACTATTAGCCTTTTTTATTATTAATGTACTCAACTATTTGCTCCATAGTTTCCATTTTTTGTGCGTCTTCATCTGGAATTTCTATTCCGAACTCTTCTTCTGCTGCCATGATGATTTCAACTGCATCTAAACTGTCTGCACCATGCTCTGAAAGCTTTGAAGAGCCGTTGAATTTCTCTACATCCTTACTAATGTGCTCTAGTATAATCTTTTTCACTTTCTCTTCTATGTCTTCTCCAGTGCTCTTTGCTAGTTCGCTATTCACATTTCTTACCAAAAAAATAACCTATTCTTTGATGTTATAAAAAATTTTTATGTTTGCAATATCTTTTATAACTGGTAAACTACAGCAAAGTTTTCTACTGCCCTAGCTGGCTAGCGTTACGTGCTAAACAATTAACAATTCAAAAATGCTAGACGAAACAACAAAAAATTTGCTTATTGTAGAAGTAAATAAACTCTTACCCGAAAATAGCGAGAATAAGCTTATATCAGCTATGCGTTATATACTCCTTGCTCCTGCAAAACATATACGATCCTTTTTAGTCGTAGCTTCATCGCGAGTGTTTAACGCAGAAGCTAAAAAAGTAATATCAGTTGCTGCAGCAATTGAATTTGTTCATGCTTACTCTCTAATTCACGATGATTTACCATGCATGGACAACAGTGATACTCGCAGAAGCCAGCTAAGCTGCCATAAAAAATTTGATGAAGCAACAGCGGTGCTTGCCGGAGATGGACTACTTACTCTGGCTTTTGAGGTATTATCTTCGTTAAATGAGAAACGCTGTGAGATCATAAAAGTGCTCTCTCAAGCAATAGGAATTAGGGGAATGGTAGGAGGACAGGTTTTAGATATTGGTGCAGATTTTAACAAAATAAAAGAAATTCATTTGATGAAAACCGCAAAACTATTTGCAGCTTCATGTGAAATAGGTGCTATAATAGGGAATGCTACAGATAAGCAACGTAAAGCGTTATATAACTACGGGATAAACCTAGGGCTTATCTTTCAAGCTAAGGATGATATTAAAGATTACGAACAAGATAAAACAAATAATTTAATGTCTTTACTTGGTAAAAGTGAAGTAGAGGACTATATAGACGCCCTCTTTAAACAAGGCTTGGATAATTTGAGTGCGCTTTCAGGGGATACTAATTATTTATATGATTTATTGAATCAAGTAAGGAAAGATGGTTAGAAAAATTATATTACAAATGCTTATTTCCATAGTAATGATTCTCACTTTAACCTCTGCTTTTATGTTTACTATTGTATATATAAACAAAGGTAAACCGGAAAAAAAGGATAAGCTTTATGAGATAAGTGCCACGCATAGTGGTTTGATACAGACAATAGCACATTATCTAGTGAAGCCAATACTTGAATCAGCACTCGACCGCTATATTGAAAAGCATGGGCTAACAGAATATTTAGAAGAAATGACGCAGCAAAAGGAAGAAGATTCGATAAATTTTTATGAAATTACTGAAGGCAGTGGCAGCAAGGCTTTCTGCGGCCTGGAAGTCCTACTGCAAATATATAAAATTTCTAATAATAGCTTAACAACACCCCCTAGCAAAGTTTCTGATGTTACTTTGAAAATAGGTCAAGATGACCTAAAAGAAGTGGGTTTAGGGGTGATAGGTATGAAAGAAGGCGGAGAGCGTGTAGTTACTATTGCCAATGATAACAAAGTGAATTTTAATTCTTATTACGTCAAACTGATCGAAGTAAAGGATAAATATCCCGACTCAGTGAATAATCTGATGGTTTTTAATGACTTAATTAACAAGACTGGAAAACAAGTAAGGTGCGGTGATGAGATATCAGTTAAATATAGTGTAAAGGAGCATAATGGGGAATATATAGTTAAAGATCAAACAGTGCAATTTAGGGTTGGCGATAAAAAAATACCACTTGCTATAGAGCTTGGAGTTGTGGGAATGAGAGCTGGTAATAAAAGAACTATTCTTTCTCCGCCTGACCTTTTGACTATTACTGACGATATGTTAATAAAAGGCATAGATTATGATGAAGAAAATATCTCAATAATTGACTTAAGCTTAGATATTAAGCAAGAGGTCGCAGCACACCATTCTACTGTTGAAAAACGTCCTAAAGAACTATAGCTGAAATTTTAGGCTTACTGGCTGATCTTCTGAATACTCTCTATACTACTTAAAGTAGGTTTTTCCTAAAGTATAAACTTAGATAAATCAAGCTGCTTCGAAATTGACTCAAGTTTATCTTTTACATACTTGCTGTCTATAATGAATTTTTCGCTATTTTTCTCAGAAGCAGTGAAACTTATTTCATCTAAAAGCTTCTCCATGATAGTGTGAAGCCTTCTTGCGCCTATATTTTCCACTTGCCTATTAACTGTAAACGCTATTTCAGCTATGGTTTTTATACCATCATTAGTGAACTCAAGCGTCACATTTTCTGTTTTCATTAAAGCTATGTACTGCTTTAACAAACTAGATTCTGGTTCCTTTAATATTCTTATTAAATCTTCTTGAGTAAGTGCCTTAAGTTCTACCCTGATCGGTAATCTGCCCTGTAATTCCGGTAAGAGGTCAGATGGTTTAGACTGATGAAAAGCACCAGATGCAATAAATAATATATAGTCTGTTTTTACATGGCCATACTTAGTTGTAACAGTTGTTCCTTCAAGTAGTGGTAACAGATCGCGTTGCACTCCTTCTCTGTTTACTTCACCTTTTACTTCTGTACGCGCTGCAATTTTGTCTATTTCATCCAAAAATACTATACCGTCATTACTAACAAGATCAATGGCTTCTTTGATTATCTTATCTTCATCCATTAGCCTTTCACTTTCTTCATTAATTAATATTTCACGCGCTTCTTTTACCTTCACCGTAATAGTTTTTGTTTTTTTGCTCCCGTTAAACATCTTGCCCACTATTTCTGTTACATTCATCACACCAACTTGCCCACCTGGCATGCCTGGTATATCGAAAGTAGGTAACATACTCTTGCTCTCTCTGACGTTAATAGAAACTTCTCCGTCCTCAAACTCTTTATTCCTCAACCTTTCTCTAAAATTTTTTTTACTCTCTTCGGTTGCATTTTCGCCTACCATAGAGTTTACTATTGTTTTCTCAGCTAAAATTAAAGCCTTTTTAGCTAAGGCTTTACGGGCTTTCTCTTTAACTAAAACTATTGCTACATCAACTAAATCACGTATTATCGAATCAACGTCACGTCCAACGTATCCTATTTCAGTAAACTTCGTTGCCTCAATTTTTATGAACGGTGCACCGGCAAGTTTTGCTAAGCGGCGAGCTATTTCAGTTTTACCAACCCCTGTATGACCGATCATCAATATATTTTTAGGTATGATTTCATCACGCAATGGAAATGGAACCTGATTGCGACGCCAACGATTTCTGAGCGCAATAGCCACAGCACGCTTTGCATCATCCTGTCCGATTATGAATCTATCTAATTCTTTAACTATCTTCTGTGGTGGTAGGTCATCTAACAAAACTTGAGTGCTGTCATTAACTTGAATATCACTGTCATTTGAATCAAAACCACTCTTAGTATCTTTATAGAGGTCATTTTTTTCATCATAGGTGTCACTACTACAAGACTGCCCTTCTGAAAGGGTTATAGGATGATTGGAAAAATTAGTGCACAAAGTTTTTTGCTTGGAAGACATATCACTCCTCTATCTTTTCAATAACTACATTATGATTTGTATAAACACATATATCGCCAGCTATCTTCATAGCCTTTTTTGCAATCTCTTCTATTGATATTCCTTTAATGTCAATTAAAGCTCTTGCTGCAGATAGAGCAAAATTTCCCCCAGAGCCAATAGCTGCGATTCCATCTTCAGGTTCAAGAACATCACCTGTTCCCGTAATTACTAATGAAATAGATTTATCTGCAACAATCATCATAGCTTCTAATTTCCTCAGATATTTATCCATTCTCCAGTCTTTTGCAAGTTCAACACATGCTCTCATTAATTGCCCTGGGTGCTTGTCAAGTTTAGATTCTAGTCTTTCAAAGAGAGTAAATGCATCGGCTGTTGCTCCAGCAAAACCGGCAATTACAGAATCACCAGAAAGACGCCTAACTTTTTTTGCTCCGGATTTTATAACAGTGTGGCCCAGTGAAACCTGTCCATCACCTATTACTACTACGCTTTTATCTTTTCTAATTGACAGTATAGTAGTTCCATACATTTTATTGTTATCGTGTTGAATCATTTTTCTATCACTTCAAATAAGAATCTCATTATACTTTAATCTTTAGTCAAATTTGCTAAATATGTTTAATTATAGCTTATAATATAATACCTTCCTTATAACATTTAAAGTGTAGATGCAAAACATAATTCACCCAGATTTGGAAAAAAGTATAAATAATTGGTTTGAGGCAAAATTTAACGGCCTTACATTGCCATTTTATAGCTCTATAGATCTTAGAAACTCCAGCTACAAAATTGCCCCAGTGGACGCTAATTTATTTCCTGCAGGATTCAACAATCTAAGTGAAACATCAAGAGCAACAGCAGCAAAACTAATAAAAAGTTATTTTGAAACAAAACAACATAAAAAGACTCTTATAATACCGGAGAATTACACACGAAATAAAATGTATATAGAAAACGTATTTGTTATAGAGAAAGTACTGCAGCTCGCAGGTTTTGAAACTAGAATTGGCCTCTTTCACAACGAAGCATATAATTTAATAGAACCATATGAAACTATCGTGAAAGAAAACTCTCGGCTAAAGACAACTTCAGGATTTGTGCCTGATGTTATTATACTGAATCGTGATATGACGAGCCACATTCCAGACACGCTAAAAGACGTAAAGCAAGATATAGTACCAAGCCCACTATACGGTTGGCATAGCAGACAGAAATTTAAGTATTTTGAAATTTATCAAGAATTAGTGTCCGAATTTTGTGGCGAATTTAAAATGGACCCATGGCTTATTTCTGTGCTTACAGAAAGCTGTAATGGAGTTGACTTTAATGATGATTCATCACTAGGAGCAGTAGCGACTAAAGTTGACCAAATATTATCTCTAGTGCAAAAAAAATATGAGGAATATGAAATAAAAACACAACCTTACGTTTTTATCAAAGCAAGCAATGGCACATATGGGATGGGCATTATAACAGCAACAAGTGGAGAGGAAATATTAAATCTCAATAAAAAAAAGCGTCATAAAATGAAAAAGATAAAAGAAGGAATAGCAATCAATAGCGTTATTATACAAGAAGGTGTACCAACCATTGACATATTTAAAAGCAGTTCTGCAGAACCGCTAATATACTATATAGGAGATACTCCAACATGTTACTTATACCGATGTAATAGCAGGAAAGATGTATATTCTAGCTTGAATGCCACTGACTGTGAGTTTCATGATGTTAGCCAGGTTGTGGAAGGTAAAATTCTGTCACTTTGGAGTATTGTTGGCAAATTAGCAGTACTAGCGTTGGCAGTAGAAATAAAATCTTTTCACCTCTAACCCTTATATTCCCACAGCATTACCATCGGGCAGATCATTACCATCATTACCGTGCTGAATATGGTTATGGCCAGCACTATCAAGTTCAGTGGAAGGATCATCATTGACAGGTTGTTGAAACAATTTTTCAAGCTGAACTGCCAGAAATACTGTACTATATATTATGCTAACTGTTACGCTTAAGTTGAAATTATAGATTATACCATTACCTAAGTTTATTGGTATGGTTGCAGTCTCCATTCTTTTTAATATGAAGTTTAACAAACCTAATGACAAAGTTAATGTGCTGATAATAAGGTCCTTCTTACACTCAGCAGACTTTTCAGGATCCTTATTATCTAGGTATTTTCTCCATGAATAATAGCAGCTTATAGGTTCCGAAATAAACAGAAATAGGATCGTTGATGTTAAGTGAATGTGACTTATTACGTCTGCATTACCCTTAGTAAAAAAATGGATGACTTTCAACATCATCAATGCTTCTATGATGCTGCTTGCAAGATTAGCCGATTTACCCACAACTTTTGCCAGCTCTTTTTTACTCTCAGGGTTTCTGTAATCCTTAATTAGATCCTGTAGAATAAAAGCAGAATGGGCAATATATAGAATAGATGTCGGAAACTTTACTAGTCGAGCAACATTCTGTATAAGAAAGATATTGGATCTATTATTGTCAATGAACTCGCAGCAAAATTGCAGTGAAATCTTACACAATAGGGCTGTTAAACCTGTTGTGATGCAGATTACCTTCCTGAAATCATGATCATAAATATCATGCACCTTTTGTGCGAGTATATTAGATTTCTTTTTTAGCTTGTTTGGCATGAAATAGTTAATAAAGTAATAATTCCCTTTTATTCTATCACATAAAAGCCTTAAAGAAAAGCCCTATAAATCAGCTAAGCATTTAATAAACAAGGGATCGGTACTGAGAGTTGGTACGCGAAAATAATATCCATTCTTGATAATTGCTTTATATTCTATATCAAGTTCAACTAGAGTTTCTGAGTGCTCAGAAACAAAAGATATAGGTGATAAAACTACAGGTACACCATCAGCTTTTGTACGTGATAGCTCACTTTCAGTGCTTGGCTCTAGCCATTTTACAGGACCAATCTTACTCTGATAACATATTGACCAATCTAAGTTATTGATAGCTAACTTTTCTACTATTAACTCTACGCTTCTTTCTACCTGTGAAGCGTAAGGGTCACCTTTTTTAATAACGCTAAGGGGCAAGCTATGAGCTGAAAATAGAACTCTTGGCTTACCAATCCTGCTGGCTAATTTGTAGTACTTGGCTATCAAGTTAGCATGAGCCTCAATAAAGTCTTCATTGTCATAATAATGATAAATTATTTTTGTATTGCATTTTAGGTCATGCTTTTTAGCATTTTTTTGCCAATTTTCGATGGATGACAAAGTTGTGGTAGTTGAATATTGAGGGTATAGTGGCAGCAAAATTACTTCATCAGGATCAAACTGTTTTACACTTTTAACAACTTCGTCAGCAAATGGATGCCAATAGCGCATGCAAATGAATACCTTGTGTACATGGTTTCTATCTTCATTTAATTTTAGTTCTAAAGCATCAGCTTGCGCTTTCGTATTATCCAAAATCGGCGATTTACCTCCAATTTCCTCGTATATTTTTCGCGCAGTATTTTCTCGTTTCGCAGATATAAACTTTGCTAAAAGAAACCGAAAAGGGTTTGGTAGACTTATTATTCTTCTGTCATAAAAAAGGTTGAATAAAAAAGGACGGACCGTATTCAGTGAATCAGGGCCACCAAGGTTAAATAAAATGACAGCCTTTTTCACCTACGCGCTACTGACAACAAGTTACTTCTGGGGTGCCTATAAAACTAGCTACACACTCATCAAATTTAGTTATAGGCACTAAATTTCTCACACTTGCATACAATAAATGGCCTGATCTCTGCAGGTTACTCTTGGTGGATGTGAAGCTCCAATCGAAAAATGTATCGACAAAAAGACTTGGTACCGTTTCAAGAAGTTCAACAGCAGCTAAAGATAACATTATACAACTTTGCAGGACCTTCAGAAGAGCCTTGAGGAGAAAAAGTAAAATTTTAACGAAAAGAGAGGTGCTACTTGTTTCATCCAGTAGTCGCCCTGAGTTAGGCGAATTATACTCGGTGTGTTTTCTATTTTGATCAAAGATAGGAAATTTTATAGTATCTTTCTTAAATTCCACGTCTATTTCTTTTCTACTGTGGTCAGTAATTTTTTCTAGTAACCACTCACGCCCATGCCAAGTTCTTACAACAAAACATGTAGCAACCATCAACGCAGCGCATATAAGTGTGCATTGCATGAGGCTCATACTGCCTAGCATAGCTGGCAGTGCAAAACAAACAAATGGCACTATGGTAGCCATTTCAAGAAATGGAATAGCGTTTTTTTTCATTGCAAAAGCAGCACCTTTTTCTAGCTCCGTGTATTGATCGTTATTTTTTTCTTGCTTTTGTAGAATATAGCCACACATACCATATTCTAAATAACTTAAAAAAGCCAAATTAAAAGTTAAAAACCCTTTTGTTCCACAAAAAATTGACGATTTCAAGTTATTGGCCAATTTTTTAGCAGTAGATTCAGCTTGTTTTTTAGTGGTAGGCTCAACTTGTTTGGTAGTGTTATTTTTACAACATTTACCCATACAATACCTCTTTGATGGTTTATCCTTAACTATAAATAAAAAACTACTTTTATCAAATCAAAATTTACAATAAAGTAAATCCATAAATATACTATTTTATATAAGGAAATAATATGGCAATTGAGAGAACACTTTCGATATTAAAACCTGATGCAGTAAAAAATAATATTACAGGCAAGATAAATTCATACATTGAAAGCTCTGGGCTCAAAATCATAGCACAAAAAATGATGTTACTGACAAAAAAACAAGCAGAGCTGTTTTATGAAATTCATAAAGATAGGTCTTTTTTTGGGGAATTGGTAGAGTTTATGACTTCTGGTCCTGTGATAGTTCAAGTTTTAGTTGGTGAAAATGCAGTAAGTAAATACAGACAAATCATGGGAGCTACCGATCCAAAGCAGGCAGAGAAAGGTACAATCAGGGGTGATTTTGCTGATGACATTAGTGAAAATAGAGTTCACGGCTCGGATAGTCTAGAAAATGCTCGTAAGGAGATAGCTTTCTTTTTTGCTGAACATGAGTTGGTGTAGTCAACTCAGATTTTCCTATATATAACTAAATTTTCTGGATCCTATGTCAAGCATACATCTGTACGAACGTTGTAATTAACAGGTGGCAAGTGGCATCATGCAAGTAGCTGACAACATAGAAACGAAAAAACTTACTTGACAAACTCCGCCAGCCCCCTTATTATGATAATAAGGGTATTTGTGACTCAAAACTTGTTTTTGACCTGCAGGCTCAATGACAAAATTCAGTAAAAAACTCAGAGTATTTATTGGCGGATTACATAAAATTATAGCGGCTGCATGTCTTTTTTATTTTTTCTACATTCAGCCAAATCGCGCTTATTTTAAGCGTTAGCACATTATTACAGCGCCACTTACAGTAATATAGAGTCAAAACTCGCTACTCGGGGCTTCTTTTGCCTTTTTTTTATTTGGTAAATTTCTTAAACATTTATAGCTAAACGACAACCGTCATCCCGCTACGTGTTAGCACCGCGGCGGTTGTAAGTTAAAAATATGTTATAAAAGAAACAAGAGGGAAGATAACTCTACTCACTATAGGAATAGAGCTATCACGGGCGTGTGCGCGGCGTTGGTGTTATAACAACCGTCTATATCAAGGTACACTAGCCCTATCCCTCGATACGTTTGAATAGTTGCATGGGACATATGTATGCACCCGTTTACAATCTTAAATCAATAAACTATCGAGGTTGTTAATATGGTTACATCTTATCAAAACTTTATTGGTATTGACATCGGAAAATTTAAAAATGTTGTTGCGGTTCACACACAGAAGAGTGTTGTCGAATTTGATAATAATGCTTCTGGTTGGCAACAATTGTTTAAAAAGTTTTCAGGTATCTTACCTAATTCTTTAGTAACTTTAGAAAATACAGGAAAATATGAGCTTGGTTTATCGCATTTTCTTATTGACAAGAATATCGCTGTACATCGAGCTAATACCCGTAAAGTAAAAAGCTTTATCTTGTCTCACGGAACTTTAGCAAAGTCTGATAAATCAGATGCAATGGCTCTTGCTCAGTATGCGCCATAGAACTCTTTCTCCCTACTTCTAAAGAACAATCAACTTTGATTGCACTTTGTCAACGTCGTGATGACCTTACACAAATGAGAGCCCAAGAGAAATGTAGGTTGGAAGCACCTGAAAATGACTACACAAAAAAAAGTTGCCAAAAAACCATTGACTTTTTTAACAGTCAGATAAATAAGCTCAATAATGCCATACAAAAAATCATTGATAAAAATCTAGAGTTACAGAAGCGCCAAAAAATTCTGAGAACAGTGCCAGGAATAGGTCCAAAGTTATCACAAGATTTTGTGTGTCTGATGCCGGAGCTTGGCTACTTAAACAGAAAAGAAGTAGCAAGTCTTGCTGGAGTTGCACCGCATCCAAAAGAAAGTGGAAAAGCTATTGGTTATCGAAGAATAACAGGCGGTAGAAGCAATGTTCGTACTAAGCTTTTTACGGCTGCAATGGCTGCTGCAAAGTCCAAATCTGCACTTGGTGCCTTTTATTCCAAGCTCATTGAAAGTGGTAAGAAGAAGATGGTAAGCTCTAATGCGTAAAATTATGGTTATTGCTAATGCCAGGCTTAAAGAAGCAGTTAATGTGAATTAAAAAATCTGCATAGAAAATAAGTTAACGAATATGTGCGTCCACACACACTTAAAGCACATATTCGTTAACCATAAAATCTAAGCAGTAACTGTTGTTTGATATAAAATTTTTCTATGATAAATTAGGGTGTTTATTGTCAAAAATGCATTTTCTAATTGAATAAAAATACAAAATTATAAACAAGAGTTGTAATAAAACTAAATTCAAAAAATTTAAAAAAAACATAGTTGATATAGTAACTCATCATTCCGCTACTTGTTAGCGGGATCTGCTGTGGCGACATAAACTCAAATCATTTCAAATTTCAATCCAAAGAGGTATCATTATGTCAAACAACTTCAATTTTAAAGAATTTTTTAACCACTATGAAACAAATAGTACGTCAGATGATATACAAAGGTATTATTTGCTGTGGAAATCAGTAATAGCGCAGGCAATGACTGATGCAGCAAGTCACTGCAAAAAACAGAAAGCTTGGTAGAAAAACGTAAGGCGATTTCTTGGTTGTCAGACTTTAGTCAAGATTTTGTGCACACATGTATATTGGCTGACTGTGATCCGGTATACGTAAAAAACAAAATACAGCCAATTTTAAAAAGCCTTACTAGATAAAGCCCTTTTAATGAGGTTTACTCCTTTTACCGAAAAAAATATCATGCAATCTCCTATCTATAGTTTCCTCTATATCTTTGATTAATAGCTGCTTTATCATGTTTACTTTCCGCTTTGCATCTTGAGCGTGATGCTCACTGTTATTGCTGTAATTATTCTTATCACTATAACTACTGCCACTTGGTTTACTACTGTTACTGGATTCATTACCCTTTTTTCTTCTTGTTATTATGAACTTGAGTATCTGCACTATCTTTTCCTTTAAAAAAGACTTCCAACCTGTGCTAAGGAACAACTTATAGAGAAAATGCGGAGTAAGGAATGCTACTAATACTCGAATAGAAATTCCGTAACCGAGGTCTTCCCTATTTTCATAATACCACTTGCAATATTGAAATAAATGGTAAAACGCATTTTTGAAAGAGCAAAATTCTACAGCATACCAAAAACCATTGCTGAGAAACATGAGCACAATGCTGAACGTGTAAAGATACATTGTGCAGAGAAACAGTTTCACAATTATATCTTTTAGACTACCTAATATATAATTCAATAATCTTAATTTATAGAAAAGTGATATCATTTCACACCCACTTCAATATGGCTGGGGTGGAAGGATTCGAACCTTCGCGTGGCGGTATCAAAAACCGCTGCCTTACCACTTGGCTACACCCCAATACTACTTACATCAATAACACTATTAGCCCAATTAGTAAAAGATTTATTTGCTTTTTCTATGGGCATCACAGCAATAGCTGGCTGATCATAAGAATGCATTGCTTCGATTTTTTCTACAATTTTATCAATTTGATCATTCCTGCTCTTCATAATTGCCACTGCTTCACAACTATTACTAATTTTACCTTCCCATAAATACAGAGAATTCACTTCGGGAAATATATTTACACATACAATTAATTTCTCGTTTAACAATTCTTCAGAAATAGTTTTAACCTCATTTAAATTTGAAAAAGTTGAAAACTAAATTATTCATTAGAATCTACATAAATACATTGCTACTATATTCCACTCAGGTTTATTCATCAAGAGAAAATAGATGAGATTTTTCTGTTATTCCAGCACTCTCTTCTGTCATTCCAGTATCTCCTTCCTCTGTCATTCCAGTGCTTCCTTCCCCTGTCATCCCAGTGCGTGACACTGGGATCCAGGAATTTTACTAAGTTGGTAAACATGAAAGTGGCTAACATTTTTTAAAACACAGCGTTCTCGATGGGATTGCGTGAAATGGCTAGATCCCAGTGTCACGCACTGGGATGACAAGAGGGGGTATTGGGATGACAAAAAAAGGAGGCTACCGGGATGGCAAGGAAGGAGCAGTAGGATGACGCCTCACCATGTCATTCCAGCGCGTGACGGTGGAATCCAGCCTTTTCATAATCATCAAAATGTTGTATTTTAACATAAAACGGCTACTTTTAGGCTTCCCAACTTAATAAAATTCCTGGATCCAAGTAGTCAAGGCACTGGAATGACACCTTCCCTAGTGAAGAAATCACAATGTTCATACGGTTGTACGCGTACCGCTGGGATCTAGGAATTTTCTATAGTTTAAAAACAAAAAAAGGACGTTACTCATTGAGTAACATCCTTTTGGAGAAGGTAGAAGTTTTACTTATTACACTGTTCCTGGAGTTGCTGTAGCTCTTGAGTGGACAGGTTCTGCACTAGGTTGATCTAGAGATGCGCGTCGTTTTGCCAACTTTTCTTCGAGTTCTCTGTCAAATTCTTCTTTTAAAGGAAGAACTTGTTTTCTTGTTGGCGTAGAAGAACCAGAACCTATTCCACTATCAGTAGAATTACTGTGAGTTAGAGTTCCTTTATCCGGTAATGTAGTAACAGCATCGTACCAGACCTCATTATCCACCCTAATAGGATTACTGCCAAACTCTTCACTGAGAGAATTCTGTGAAGATGCATTCAACTCATTCAAGTTAGTCAATGAGGCACTTCTAGTTGGTACTTCTGGAGTTCCTACCCTAGTAAGGTTGCCAGTACTACCACGTTGTGCAACTCCTGGTCTTCCTCCTATTGTTGCAGTTTTATTAGTATTCTCAATTGGAGTAGGAGTATCAACGTAAAAAGCGCTCTCCCCTACTTGTCTAGACGACGTGTCTGGTTTAGAAAAAGCTTGATACTTAATGTCAGTAGCTTCTTTCAGTGGTTCATTTCTCTTAAACCTTGAGAAGAAACCTGAAGATTGTTTTACTTTTTTATGCTTCGCAGGATTTAATAATTCCGCTTCGCTGCTAATAGTACTGTCAGTCCTTACAGAATCTAGTGAACTCATTGAACTGCTTTCTGATAAACTGCTAGTTGATTGTGTAGAGTCTTTTCTTCCTAGTGAAGACAATGATGACGATATAGACCTAGTAAAACTTTTGAAAGAAGGCCTGTCAGCTCTTTTCTCAGCTTTGTTGAACATATTGCTTACGCTTGAATACAAATGACTTTCTTTACATTCTTTAATAACCTCCTTAATTTCATCGTGATGTTCAGAGAAAACACTATCGATGAAATAACTACCTTTAGGTAATGACCTTTGTGTTAACAAGCTATGCAAGCTTTTTTTATTTAAATTATTAATGAATTCTTTCTGTACTTGCCACTTAGGAGTATACTCTTCCCATCCTGATTTTGCCTCCTCTGCTATTTTTAAATCAATTTTTGACGATATTCCAGAAAGTATATTTTTCACTAACCCAGAATTATTTCCTTTATCAGCAAAAATTGCTTTCATATCATTTTTTATTTCGTCAGATTTCTTAATTTCATCTGGAGCAAATCTTTTTATCTTATCCAAATAGTCTGTCTCACCAGATGCCTTATGGAACTTATTTGCCACTCCTTCGCCTACAAAACTAGCACCTCTCTTCAGTGAATCTACTGTATTTTCATAACCTTCTTTCACCTTATCTTTAGCATGTACAGCACCATCTTTAATTTTTCCTCCAATATACTTCGCCCCATCAACTGTTTTTTCTGCTGACCATTTGAGCCCTTTGAATGTGTATTCAACTGCTTTCACAGCAAAAAATAGAGTAAGGGCAACTATTGCACCTGTTGCAGCAAAGGGTAAAGCAGCTGCCACAAATAGAACTAATGGACCAACCATCATACCTACTGCACCTACTGCAATCATTTTCTCTTTTGCAGACCAGTTAGAGAAATTTTTTATATCTTTTAGTTTATCCTGCACAGTTTCCATGAAAGTGGAATTTTTTTTAACAGGACTTGAATTTGTTTGTTCACTGACTAACATTTTAAACCTCACTATTAATTAAATATATTCATATTGTACACCCTCGATTCTTAAGTTAGTGTTAATTTGGCTGTTAATGTTCATTTGTCTTTGAATAATTCTGCTTGACGTGTTTTTTGATAGTGTGGAAAATTAGGTCAAGAAGTTGCAGCATTTATGAGATATAGAAAAAGGACTCTCATCTTTTTGGCTGTTATAACTTTAATAATAATAGCTTTACTATTTAGGTATAATTCCCATTTTCACGAAGACGTAGTGCACTTAAAGAGTGACAATAAAGAATTCAAAAAAAAGCCAGAAAATTCTATAGAGTCGACCATACTACATAGAGAAAAGGAAGTGTATGATCATGTTTTTCACCCTGACAATTAATTTGTAAATGAAATAGTAATTTATATTTGCATTTTCTTATTTAAATAAGTAATATTAACGCATTAATTATAGAATCAACCATTATGTTTGATGATAATAATCCTTGGAATTTGGGAAAGAAACCGGTAGGGAGCAAAACTCCCAATAATGAAGATATTTTAAGTAAAGCTGTATCTGATGTAAGGTTCTTTCTGAATGGATTAACCAGAAACAGGGGCAAAAAACCTTATTTCATCATTTTTATTATTTTGCTGTTCTATGCTTGCACTGGCTTTTATATTGTCCACCCTAGTGAGGAAAGTATAGAACTTATCTTTGGTAAATATTCTAATACAGAAACACCTGGTTTGCGTTATCACTTCCCCTACCCTATTGGCAAGGTTTTTAAAGTGAACGTTAAGGAAGTAAATCGTGAAGAAATTGGGGTAAGTAGTTCTTATGGGCGAGATACAGATCGCGGTGAAGGTGTGATGCTAACTGGAGATGAAAATATAGTCAACGTTAACTTCGAGGTTCAGTGGCGCGTTAGAGATGCTAAGGACTATTTATTCAAAGTGCGGGATTACAAACCCGGTTTCAGTGTTAAAAATGCTGCTGAAAGTGCCATGAGAGAAATAATAGGTAAAAACACGATCTCTTTTGCACTTGGTCAAGGCAGACCAGAAATTTCTAGAGATACTAGAATTCTATTGCAGCAGATTCTTGATGGATACCAAATGGGCATAGAGATTTTATCTGTTCAAATGAAAAAAATTGATCCACCAGAAAAAGTAATCAGTTCGTTTAGAGATGTACAAAGTGCTCGTGCAGACAAAGAGCGTACTATAAACGAAGCATATGCTTATAATAACGATATTATACCTCGAGCAAAGGGTGAAGCGATAAAGATAAAATTAGATGCAGAGGCATATGAGAATGAAGTAATAAATGAAGCAAAAGGTAATGCAAATCGCTTTTTATCTCTTTATGAGGAATATAGACAGAATCCTTCTCTCGTTAAGAATCGTATTTATCTTGAAACTATGGAAAATATTTTCAGTAAGGTAGACAAAGTTGTTGTAACTGATGATCTGAAAGGTATGTTTTCTTATTTACCTCTTACAAATTTAGGGAAATAACCATGAGTAGTAATATTAAAATTGTTTTTGTTTCTGTATTTGTTGTTTTATTGATTGTTTTATTTAACTCAATATTTGTTGTGCAAGAAACAAAGCAAGCGATAGTTATACAACTCGGTAAAGTTGTAAGAGATGTTAGGGAAAGTGGCTTATATTTTAAGTTACCATTCATAAATAGTGTAGAGTTTCTTGATAAAAGAGTTTTAGATTTAAATCCTGATAAGATCCCAAGGGAAGTGATAACAGCGGATCAAAAACGTATTATAGTAGATGCGTATGCAAAATATAAAATAACAAATCCTGTTACTTTTTACCAAGCTGTGAGAAATGAATCAGGGCTGGTTAGAAGATTGTATCCGGTTATAGAAGCACACATAAGAGAAAATATAGGCAGATTTTCGTTGATTAGTTTGTTGAACGAAAAAAGATCAGAGGTTATGCAATTGATTCAGCGTGGAGTTTATTCTGAAGCTGAAAAATTTGGCATAGAAATAATAGACGTAAGAATTAAGAGAGCCGATTTACCAGAAGAAAATAGTTCTGCAATATTTCGCCGTATGCAAACTGAAAGGGAAAAAGAAGCAAAAGAAATTAGAGCAGAAGGAGAGCAAGCTGGGCAGGAAGTTAGATCAAAAGCTGATAAATTAAAAAGGGAAATTATCTCCAGTGCAGTAAAAGAATCATATGAAATAAGGGGCCGTGGTTATGCTGAAGCAACTAGAATTTATAATGAGGCATTTAAGGTTGATGAAGAGTTTTTTAACTTTTATCGCTCTATGAGCGCTTACAGCAAATCATTTGCCGAAAATAATACTAAATTTGTACTTTCACCAAACAATAACTTTTTAGACATTTTAAACAAAGGATGGAAATAACTTATGAAAAGTAAGGCATTTATTTTATCTATATTTGCATATTTTCTAATTGCGTTTTCTTCGTACGCTAATATGTTTGATTGGAATGCAAAAAAGGTCGTTGATGCTAGCACTACTATATGTAACTGTAATCAAGGACTTGCCGATTTAGTGGAAGAACTCATTCCTGCGGTTGTAAATATTTCAAGCGAACAAATAATCAAACAAGAAAGTAATAATAGAACTAAAATCCCTTTTATGCCAAGAAATAATTTCTTTGATGATTTTAGAGAATTTTTTGAGCATTTTGATCAGTTTTTTATGGATAGGGGCCCTAGTGTTAACAGAGAGGTGGTGTTGCTTGGTTCTGGGTTTATTATAGATAAAGGTGGAACTATAGTAACCAATTATCACGTTATTAAAAACGCCCAAGATATCACAGTTACTATGAACGATAATACTTATTTCAAAGCAGAAGTTTTAGGCTATGATGCAAGAACTGATCTTGCTGTGCTTAAGGTTCATTCTAATAAAGATCTTCCTTTTGTTGCATTTGGTAATTCTGATACAGCAAGGGTTGGTGATACAGTTATTGCAATAGGTAACCCATTTGGTTTGGGTGGTTCTGTAAGCACAGGAATTATATCTGCAAGGTCCAGAGACATTAGTATCGGCACTATGAATGAATTTATTCAAACTGATGCTGCAATTAATAGAGGCAACTCTGGAGGGCCATTATTTGATTTAAATGGAAAAGTTATAGGCATTAACACCGCTATCTATTCCCCATCTGAGTCTGGCGGTAACGTGGGCATAGGCTTTGCTATACCATCTAATTTAGCTATGTCAATTATTGACGCATTAAAAAGTGGCAAAAAAATAAAACATGGTTGGCTTGGTGTGCAAGTTCAGCCTATAACGAAAGAATTTGCTGAGTCTTTGGGTTTAAAAGATACAAAAGGTGCACTGGTTGCAAGTATAGTAAAGGATAGCCCTGCAGAAAAAGGTGGAATTAAGGTGGGTGACATATTATTAGAATTTGATGATAAAAAAATTGATAGAATGACACAACTGCCTCAAATGGTTTCAAGAACTGAACCTGGAAAAAAAGTACAAATTAAGTTACTTAGAAAGGGCAAAGAGGTCAATATTAAGGTTGTGATTGAAGAATTTGCAAATGATGGTCAAGGTAATAATCAAGAAGAAAATAAATCAACATCTGATTACATAACTGGTTTAACTGTTTCAAACCTGCCAAAAGAATCAAAAGAAAGTAATCCTACAAAAGGTGTGATAGTTACTAATGTAGATAGTAACAGTAATGCCACGCTGCGTGGTATTAAAAAAGGAGACATTATTATCCAATTAGATGGAACCGATATAGAAAATACTAATGATTTTCAAAAACAAGTTGATTCAGCAGTAAAGAAAAACGGTAAAGATTCAATAATGTTGCTCATTTACCGCAATGGAAATCAATTCTTTACTTCGATAAAGTTGAAGAAATAGCACTCATAGGTTATTTACTAAATTAGCAGCATTGTAAGCCTGCGATTGTAACACCTCAATCTTACAAGATAAATCAAAACTATTAAAGTCTACATTCCATTCACTAAAATACACATATGGATAATATAAATTTTCTAAAATTCATTGAACTGTGCTTTCGAACAGTGGTGCCGGGATGTGAGTATAATGATTATCAGTACATAAAAGTCATAGAAGACAGGCTGAAAGCAGCGAATGCTGGCGAAGTAAGGCGCATAATATTCAATATGCCTCCGCGTTCAATGAAGTCCATGTGCATAAGCGTTGCGTGGCCCGCATGGATACTGGGAAATCAGCCAACTGCAAGAATAATAGTTGCAAGTTATTCTCGGCTACTCAGCGAAAAGCACTCGCTTGATACCAGGTGCATAATGCAATCTGATTGGTATAAAGAGCTGTTTCCAGAGGTAAAATTATCCAAAGACCAGAACACTAAATATAAATTCCAAACAGTGCAGAAAGGATTTAGAATCGCAACATCAGTTGGAGGGACGTTAACCGGTGAAGGTGGTGATTTTATTATTGTGGATGATCCGCTTAACCCTGCCCAAGCTTTGAGTGAAACGTTTAGAAAGCGTGCCACAAACTGGTTCGATCAGACTTTGGTAACGAGGCTCAACGATAGAAAAAAAGGAGTAATTGTGCTTGTTATGCACAGGCTGCACCTGGAAGACTTAACTGGGCACCTCTTATCCAAGCCAAAAAACATATGGCATCACATTTGTTTGCCAATGATTTCTGAAAATAAGGAGATTATTTATTCAATTGATAACCATACTGGTGTCATTCCAACCCCCCCTCCTGTCATCCCAGTGCCCAGACACTGGGATTCAGAAAATTCAACCGCAAAAGACTGGATTCCAGCATCAAGTGCTGGAATGACACTACCTGCAAGAGTATTATACTCAAGAGAAGAAGGTCAGTTGCTATATCCCCTGGAGGGAGGAAGAGAAGAAGTTGAGATGATAAAAGTTGAACTCGGGAGTTACGCTTTTGCTGCTCAATATCAACAAAACCCCCTGCCGCTTTCAAGTGGTATAATAAAACAAGAGTGGCTAAAGTGCTATAAAAATTTCCCTGATAATCCCTCACATGTAACTCAAAGCTGGGACACTGCAGTTTCAACAAACAATTCCAGCGACTTTAGCGTCTGCACCACCTGGGCAAAAATAGATAATAAATTCTATCTACTTGATGTATATCGAGCAAAGCTTGAGTATCCAAAGCTTAAAGAGCAGGTTCTGTCACTAGCTGCAAGATGGGCACCACATGCAATTTTGATTGAAGCAAAAACGAGTGGTCAGCAATTAACACAAGAGCTAAAGGCAAATAGCGATCTACCGATTATTGAAATAGTGCCACACAATGACAAACTCACTCGATTTTATCAAATTGTTCCGACTATAGAGTCTGGCAGGGTTTTTCTGCCGCATCAAGCAGTATGGCTCAGCGATTTCGAATATGAAATTTTAATGTTCCCAGAAGGCCGTTATGACGATCAAGTGGATAGTACCTTGCAATATCTGCAATGGACAAGAAAAACTAACACCAGTGCTTTCAGGGTCAGGGACTTTGGCCCCAACCCTAATAAAACACTTAGGTGGCTAAGAACAGTGGATTAGATTAAGTTTAAATTACCTTCAAAAAAAATCAACCTACTATTGAACCTTGTCTCTGCCCGAAGGACTCCGAAGTAACATCCTCAATTTGCGTAGAGATGATACATTGCTTCTTAAAAGTTTGAACCACCTCTCCTCCAGAACGTTTTGGCGATCCTTCTCTAGTATTCTCATAATCCATAGACTCATACCCACTACTTGTTGTTGCCTCAGCTTTAGAGCTTACGTTTTCAGCATCAGTCGCCTCCCCTGAAGAGATACCGCTGTCTTTATTATCTTCGGACTTCATCTTTTCAGCTTTTGACGTACCTTTAGCAGGCCATCGCTCTTCCATAAACGACTCTACTTCCCAAGTTTCAAAAGTACGGTCAAGGTAGTATTTATCTTTGCCTTTTATAATTGGAATATGTTCTAATTTGCTTTCATCGGGATAACAGGTTGTAATTGCTTCGCGAGGACTTGCCCTACGTTCTTTCACCTGGAAATCTACCCATTCGTCCTTTTTAGATTTCACTGCCTTTTTGACGATGTTAATGTCGATATCTTCTATTTCCACTTTTTTTTCATGCTCCTGAATAAAAAGTTTTTTTAAGTTAAATAAGGCACCACAATTTATATTAGCAACAACTGTTGTTTCTTGGTTTTTCTCACAATTAGAAAGAAATTTAAATGGAAACTCATTGAGATCATAGGCTTCTTTCTCATTGACACGATACTCTTCTTTCGTCTTATCTATTACCTCCTGTAAATATTCTTCTACATTAACACTATCATCAACTAAACTAGCAATCTTCCCATTTTCTACAATAAAGTTAGTATGATGACATTCAAAAATCTGATTATTTAAGTTAAACGCATAAAGCAATTCTTTAAACAAGGTTTCTTCTTCCTCGGTAAGAGGTTTATCACTAGTTCTCCGTTCACTAGCACCTTTCGATGATGAAAGTCTACTCTGTGGTAATGACCATAATCCTGCACTTGGAGCCGGTGATAAACAAGGGTTCGTTCGCTGAGCCCAAGGGTTAGCCCCTACTGGATTAGCACCTTTCCATGATGAAGGTCTACTCAGTTGCCATAACGATAATCCTGCACTTGAAGCCGGTAATGACCAACGATTTATTGTCTGAGCCCGATCACTAGGTCCTGCCTGCACATTTTGAGCAGCACCTACAGATTGCAATAATGAAGATTGCTCTGAAACAACTGTAGGAGAACTTATATATGCCCGTGGCGGGGATTCTTCACTCGTTCCCCTATGCGACATAAAAAGCTCTTCCAAACCTTGCCTGGGAGGCTCCTTTAATGCTCCACCCTGACTTTTTCCCGTGGGAAACCTCAATTGTGTCAATTGTGCCTCATCTAGATGTCCATTAGGCAACCTTGAAATACTGCGATTTTGAAGATGTGTGGAAGGCTCCCATTCCATATCTGAAGGTTCAGTCGATAGTCCTGGACCACCACTTGAAGAATCAGAACCCTTTTTTGGAGGCGAATTACTATCATAACCACTGTCTGTATCTTTTTTCCTTTGGTTGGGCGGTGTTCTTAGTCCACTCGGGCCTGCATGTGTAGGAGAATTGAATGGCGACTGCACAGGCGACAATGCTCGCTCAGGATCAATGGACAGTTCATGGTCTTTGTTGATTACAGAGCTTTCTATGATTTTAGTTATCACACAGTGAGAAATTTCTTTATTAGAAAAGTCTATGCCATATATCCCACTACTTCTATTTATTGATAATCCTCCCTGAACTTTACCATCAACATCATTAAGTACAGCATTACCGAACACAGAATTTACAGCATGAGCCTCATCTTTTGTTAATAACTTACCTCCTTTACCATTTCGCATAATAGGTACAAGAATTGAGGCTACTTCTTTACCTAAAGGGGAAGCACATACAAAGCCGTCTACTATTATTCCCGTTGATTGATCAATAAATTCTATTATTAAATCTTTAAATGCTTTTACATCATTACGAACTTTGCTATCAGCCTGGAGACCCATACCTTTAAGCCATGCAACACACCGTGTTACACTATCGATAAAACGAGCATCATCAAAAACGTCCTTGATATATACACTATTGCCTTCAACCTTCAGAGGCTTCTTAAAAATATTCTTATACCCATATTTTTCTCTCATACTTGATAAAAATTCACGCTCAAATTTCTTGCATAATGCTTTATTATCAAATTCACCGTGCCACAAATAATCTTCTTTGTCAGACGCTTTAGTAACTATTCTACAAGCTGACATACCTTCTAGAACATCTTTTTTAAGTGAAGAAGCCAAATGAGACTTCAAATTAAAAATTACGCCCTGATCTATAGGTGCTAGAAACTCAATCCTACCTTGCTCATCTTGAGACCACTTTCCTTCACTCATGTTAAACGGAAAAGATTCAATATTAAAAATTAAATTAGCTGTATTTAACACTACCTCATTCGCATCTCCTTCTTTAATATCGTAGAACTCACTTACTATTTTCCTTTTTATATTGTAAAGATATTCGCTACACTGAGGACTCTTCATACCCTTATCAAATGAGACTACGATACAGTCCTTCCCGTACCTGTCTTGCAGCGTAAAATTAGTTTTAACTGTATTACGAGCATAATTATGTACATTAAAAGCGCTAATCAACGCCCTTACTGTTTCTGTATTAGACATACCAACCTCCTCCATTTTTAAATTACAACAACTACTCTTTACTTAACGTTTTATAGAACCACCAGGATTGTTTTTCTGCTCAGACTGACGCCTCCTTTCTCGTAGCTCCTTGGATTTATCACTATGATCATCAACTCTCATTCCTTTAATTCCCACAACTTCTCCACCACCTGGTCCCTTATTCCGCTCATTCCATTCTTTTTCTCCCTTGAACCTTTCCTTACCATTATCATTTGGCATATTGCCCTCCAGTAAAAATATTATGTAATTAATATACTAAAAATAAATTATAGTGCAAGCACTTTTTTTATATTTTTTAGCATAAAATTTTATTCATTCTTTATTCATAAAACTTAAGTTTTCTAGATTCCGCTAACACGTAGCGGAATGACGAACTGTCGACATCTATCTATATGCCCCTGGATTCCAGTGTCACGCACTGGAATGACAAAAAAAGACGCTGAATGACGCCTGTGTTTCTTTTTGCCATCAACTCCTACTCTTTTAATGCATACCAGTACCTCTTTTTCTTGTCATCACAACTAGGAAGGGTGTCATCCCACTGCCCAGACACTGGGATCCAGTATTCTTTATCACATAAGTAACTAACACTGGTTTTTCACAATTTCATCAAAAACACTCCCTTTTAACATAAAACCCTACACTTATCAAACCCAATGCACATCCTGGATTCCAGTACTGGAATGACAAGTCATTGGCAACCCTAAGTTCCCTACGTCATACCGCCGCGGTATCTCAAGCATAGATTCCGCTAACACGTAGCGGAATGACGAACTGTCGACATCTGTCTATATGCCCCTGGATTCCAGCGTCACGGGCTACCCTCCTTTGTCATCACAAATAACCCATAGGTGTCATCCAGTACTGGGATCCAGTCTTCTTTTTCATCTAAGTAGCTAACACTAACTATCTCGATGGTGTATTACCATTTCCTCTTGCTGCACGTTCATTCAATACATCAGTAACTTTTGACTTAGGATTTTCTTGAGCATTATTCACAGAACTTTGCTTAGGTTCATTCTCAGGACCATTCCAAAAACCAACTATCAAATCATATTCACAATTAACAACAGGATTTTTAACGGATTGCTTTTTAGCCCCTATGTTAGAAGCAGATTTTTCTATAGCACTCTCACTAGCTTGATTAGATTGCTCCAAAATTTTTCCATCAAAAACAGGTTTTTGAGCAGGGTGGTCTGAATATAAGTTTCTATCACTTTGCCAATTACTATCGCATCTTCGAATATCCTCATCTCGTACCTGCCTCGTCTCCGTTGCAGTCTTTCGAGCAGGTGGACACACAGCCACTTTCGGTTCCTCCGGCTTCGCCTTTTTCTCTTCTTCCACTTTTGTTTTTGTTTCTTTTACCTCGCGGATCTCCTCCTTTATAACCTCTTTAGGCATTAGTTCTTTCATAGGTTTTGGTAAAAGATCTCGTTCTGATCTGTTCAGAACAACCGGTCTTACAAATCCGGGTGAAACGTCAAAAAGGAAAATTGGCACTTTAGGTTTTTTTCTTTCATCTACTTTTATTTCTACGTCTTTACGAACTTCTTTATTTTCTTCTTCCTTTAATGATATTTTTTCTGCTTTTTTATCTTCTTTTTCTGTAGATATCTCTACTATAGCTGCTAGCTCAACTCCAAACATCTTTGCAAATATTGTAATAATCCATCCGGTAACGGCGAGCTGTAATCTAAATTTGAGATCCGTCAATGCTTGTAGACGTTCGAGCACCCTTGCAAACTCTTCTACTGATAACTCACCACTGTTTAATTTTTCCTTCAATTCTTTTATCTCTTTGTCCAACCTCTTATCCCAACTCAAATCTAAATTGCTTTTGAAGATCTTCTTAATTAACTCCTTAAGCTTATCACGCAAAAACTTAATTATCGCAGCAATCAGGTTCTTTTCTTTCTTCTCCTTGAGCATTTGGTAGATTTTCGGATCATCTACATTTACTTCAAAGAGGTTGAAGAGAGATTCAAAGAAACCCCAAAAATCTCCTCCTTCGGTATATAATTCTGCTTGAGATGGTATTTCATCGACACAACTAGAGGCCTGACGCTCACACTCGAGCCTTCTGAGCAAATCTTGTCTGTCAAGCTCTTCTATGGCGGCTTTTAGTTCATTTAACTTCTGCTCCGCAGAGAAATCTTGCTCCCTGATTTTTCCTTGGAAGATTGAGCTACCGTTTTCGTTATTGTCTGAAAAATTTTCCATTATTTTTGTCCCCTTAATAAAATTACTGTCTTTATTACTACCTGAAAAGCTTTCCACTATTTTTGCTCCCTGTATAAAACTTAATAATTTAATTGTACAGTACTAAATATTTAAGAAGTCTTAACGTAAAGATGTCAATAAAATTATTTACATTTTTACACTATATATATTATATCATACGCTTTTTAACCTTTCAATAATATTTTTTATTCTTGCTGCTTTTTCAAACTCTAGCATGCGCTTTCCTTCCTATTAATGTTCACTTTTGCCTCCACTACCACTTTTTCTTGTAAAGTATTTGTTTATTATACTCTCTGGCATAACATTGTGCAACATATTGTATTCAGAGTGTATTGAACGAGCCTGAAAGGCTGATAAACGAGTATCAATAAAGACTGTCAGAAAGCAAAGATAAAGCTACGTTAGATATATCTTAGCCACTTAAGTAGCTGACGAAAGCACACCCATTGTAACTGTGGCGAGCTTCCGGAAAGATTAAAATCTCATATTCAAAGCCATATCGCTTGGTGCGGCAAAACAACCCTGCCAAATCGGAACAATTTTGAGTGAGCTTATTATTGTGTAGCACAATTTCAATAATCACTATCTGCCTTTAACACTTGTGTTAATTTGCTGCAGACAAGCTTGCGTAAAATCAGTAAATGGAACACCCTTAATAGTTTCGATTGACTCTGTAGACACACTATCACTCATCTTAAAATTCTTGCTTATAACTTCTGAAACATTTTCTCTTTCTAAAAGACAGTTTTTTCCTAAACTTGATTTGTCTTTTAATTTGTTAA
Source organism: Wolbachia endosymbiont of Aedes albopictus (assembly GCF_024804185.1). Lineage (NCBI taxonomy): Bacteria > Pseudomonadati > Pseudomonadota > Alphaproteobacteria > Rickettsiales > Anaplasmataceae > Wolbachia > Wolbachia endosymbiont of Aedes albopictus. Next base: position 128,417 of record NZ_CP101657.1, on the reverse strand, counting down.
ACCTTGCTTTGTTTTCCTCATCAACCTCTACTTTTATTTTATTACCATCTTTCTTACTAGGACTTAGATAAATACTAATCTCTCCTACCTCAGTGGTAAAAGACATTTTAATGCTACCTTCTAAGACATCTGTGTAATTTCTTTTTCCATCTTTTGTACCTTCAACTCTTACTATACTCTCCCCAATTTGAAGTATGCCGACTTTTAGATTTAACTTTTTAGCTTTTTCATTGTTTAAGATTTTCACAGGTTCAATAATACTATCTTGTGGATATTTCACATAAAAATATACATTATCTATTTCTGCTTTAAAGTCATACTCATGAGTTTGCTTACTTTTGTTTACAATACCTCCACATGCTATACTCTTTAGCTCTTCTTTCCTATCCTTATATTGCTTATTAAGATCATTCATATAATGAAATCCATAATCTTGTGCTAGCTCAGTATTACCGAAGAAAAATTTTTGTCTTGCTTTTCCACCTTTTAACAATAACCAGCTAGTGATGTTTTCTACGATACCTGAAACTTTATCTTCGTTGTCATCGTCTTGGTCGGTAATATCATTAACCCTCCCTATATACGCTTTGGTTCCATCGCGTGGTTTCACACGCTCATTAATAATACCTTCTATTTCTTCAAGTATTAAATTTGTTACAGTTTCTTTATCACCTTTTTCATTACCATTACTACAACTTGAATTTAATCTTAGTCCTTTCCCCAAGTACTCATTTACTATTTTCTCAATACTTTCTAGAATACTTTCTTCAGATTCTTGTTTATTTTGTGTTGTTATACCTCTTATCTCCTCACAAAACTTATCAATTAGCTCCTGCTCATCTGTAGTTAATGGTATTCCTAGCTTCGCTAACAGTGAGTCTTCTAGAAAAAGATAATCACTTAAACTACAGCTCGAATCCTCGTCTTTTCGGTCACAATCAATCGATTTAGTAGAAATTGTTTTATCATCGTCACCGGAGCCATACCCTGGATCATCACGCAGTGCCTGATCATCATTGTGCTTGTTAGGGTAATTACTAGAGTTATTTGCCGGATTCTCTTCATTTTTACAAGAACTATCTGAATGATAGTCCGAATCCTCTTCTGTGTTACAATCACTCAATTTAACAGACTTTACCTGACTATCATCACCAGAGCTATTTGAACAATCATTACTTTCACCTACCGAACCATCAGGTGTTGCCGGATTCCCTTCATTTCCATGAGAATCACCTAAATCATACCCCCAATCCTTCAAAACTTGAAGGCAGTGTTTAGTAGCATAATCCGATGGAATCTTTCCACTTAGATCTCGCACATTTAGATCAGCTCCTGCTTCGAAAAAAAAATTTATACCTTCAATATTGTTATGTTCAGCAACGTAATGTAACGGAGTCCTTCCACTTTGATCTTGCACATTTAGATCAGCTCCTGCGTCTAAAAAAATTTTTATACCGTCAATATTGTTACGTTCAGCAACGTAATGTAATGGAGTCCTTCCACTTTGATCTTGCACATCTGAATCAGTTTCTGCGTCTAAAAAAAATTTCATACCGCCAGTATCGTTATGTTCAGCAACGTAATGTAACAGAGTTTTTTTTTCAACTTGGTTGTATACATCTGGACTAGCTCCTACTCCTAGAAGAGCAATTATAATTTGAGTAAAACTGGGATAATCTAATAGATTGATATCCCGTTCTAAATGATCTAAAATGCCAGATAATTTTTCATTGAAATAATCTAACTGAGTTTTTCCATCTCGGATTTTTGTACTTTGATCAGCTCCTGCTCGTAGAAGAAACATTATATATTGAACATAATTGCAATCGTCTAATGAATTGCTATTGCTTGCTAACTGATCTAAAATATTACGTGGATCTCTAGTGCTTGATAACTGATCTAAAATATCACATGATTCCTTATTTGGTACCCCACCATTCATATTCTATAACCATTACTCACTAATTCTTTAGTAATTACCGTAATACATAGATAAGTCAATAAAAAAATGCGCCTTTCCTTCTTCAATTCTAAGAAATTGTCAAAAATCTCAAAAAGATTAGCTAAAATAAGAAGGAGAATAGCAGGTTGTTTACACTTTCATGCTATACCCATAGCATCATATATTACTTAACCTTGCAATAATTTTTTTATTCTTGCTGCTTCTTCAAACTCTAAATTTTCAGCATGCTCTATCATTTGCTTTCTCAAATCATCCTTATTAGTATTTACTTTCGGTTCTGCTATTGCCCTCTCCTGTAAGGTGTTTGATATAGGTTTTATTATAGTCTTTGGGACAATATTGTGCAATATATTATGTTCTTCTTGTTTTTTTCTTCTTCTTTCGGTCTCTCTTAATGCACGATCTAAAGAACCAGTGATTTTATCTGCATATAAAATTACTCTACCTTCAGCATTACGTGCAGCACGACCGATCGTTTGAATGAGCGATGTTTCTGATCGTAAAAATCCTTCTTTATCAGCATCTAAAATTGCAACTAAACCACACTCTGGAATATCAAGACCTTCCCTAAGCAAGTTAACACCTACTAAAACGTCAATTTCTTTAGATCTTAATTTACATATAATTTCTATTCTCTCTAGCGCACCAATATCAGAATGCAAATAACTCACTCTCATATTTAATTCACTCATATATTCAGCTAAATTTTCAGCCATTTTTTTTGTCAGTGTAGTGATTAAAACACAAAATCCCTTTCCTATTGTCACTTGTGCCTCATAAATTACATCATCAATTTGACTCTCTATTGGTTTCACAATGCAGATTGGGTCTGTAAGCCCTGTTGGACGAATAACTTGCTCTATAAATACGTTATTGGTTTGTGCTAACTCATACTTTCCGGGAGTAGCTGAAATGTAAATAGTCTGCGGCCTAACTTTCTCCCATTCTTCAAATTTTAATGGACGATTATCAAAAGCGGAAGGGAGCCTGAAGCCATAGTCAATCAATTTCTTTTTACGCGCCTCATTACCACTGTACATTGCACCAATCTGAGGAACGGTGACATGACTCTCATCAACAAATAAAATTACGTCTTTGGGTAAATATTCAAACAAAGTAGGCGGTGGATCCCCAGCTTCCATTCCATAGAGATAACGCGAATAATTTTCAATACCTTTACATATTCCTGTTGTTCTCATCATTTCAATATCAAAATTAGTGCGTTGCTCGAGGCGCTTTGCTTCAACAATCTTATTTTGCAAGTAGTAATAATCCAAGCGTTCATGCAGCTCTTTTTTGATTAGCCCAACTGTCTGCAACAGAGTCTCACGTGATGTAATGTGATAGCTGTTTGGAAAAATGGTGATTGTATTTAGGCTTTTGGTAATATTACTCGTTATAGCATCAATTTCAGAAATTTCTTCTATTTCATCACCAAGCAGCGATAAACGCCAAGCTTTATTTTCATAATAGGCAGGAAATATATCGATAATATCGCCACGCACTCTGAAATATCCTCTCTCAAACCTGGTATCAGAGCGCTTGTATTGAAGATCAGCTAAGTTACTCAAGAAATCATTAACATGAATTTTATCTCCAACACTTAAAGATATAGTCATGCTGCGGTAGCTTTCAGGCGAACCAAGACCATATATGCAAGAAACACTGGCAACTACGATCGTGTCCCTGCGCTCCAATAGGGAGCAGACAGCAGAATAACGCAGCATGTCAATTCTGTCGTTGATTGCAGAGTCTTTTTCGATATAAGTATCAGTTTGCGGCAAATAAGCTTCGGGCTGATAGTAATCATAATAAGAAATGAAATATCCAACAGCATTATTGGGAAACAATCCTTTCATTTCCTCATAAAGTTGTGCTGCTAAGGTTTTATTGTGTGCCATGATCAGCGCAGGTCTGTTCGTCCTTGCTATAACATTTGCCATAGTGAAAGTTTTCCCAGAACCAGTAACCCCAAGTAAAACTTGGTCTCTTTTATTGCTATTTAGCCCCGCAATTAAACTATCGATTGCTTGCGGTTGATCTCCAGCGGGTTGAAAATGTGTAGTGATTTGAAATTTCATAGACTTCACTTACTATCTTTGATTCATTGCATAGTGAACACTATATTGCTTTTAAGATAAGTTGTATAGCTATAAACTTTCCGTAAAGCCATAAAACATTAACCAACAATAGACTTCTTGCATAACCATATAAAGAACTTTTCTTGGGAATAGAAACGAAAAAACTTGCTTGACACCTCTGGGCACTGCCGTCATAAAGGAACCAGTGTTAGCTACTTGGATGACAACCATTGTATTTGAGGCAAAATTGACTATCACTTCTTTTTATAGAGCTTGTTCCAAATTCTATTGTTAGTTAATACAAAAAACACTGTTAAAATTATAAAATACGCCACTACTTTTAATCCAAGTTTATGCCGGCGCTCTAATTCTGGCTCTGCTGCCCATTGTAAAAAATTTATCACATCATACGCCATATTTTCAACTGTGGCTTGTCTTGCACCATCATATTCCATCATTCCTTCAGAAAGTGGTGGCGCCATAGCTAACCTGCCTGTTGAAAAGTAAGGGTTGAAGTATAAATCATTTTCATCGTGCTCGCCGTTTTGATAGCCTGTTAACAGTGAATAGATATAATTTGCACCATCATGCCTTGCTTTAATAATTAACGATAAGTCTGGTGGAACTGCACCATTATTGCTCGCTGCAGCTGCTTCTTTTGTATCAAAAGGTGCAATAAAATAATCCGAAGGTATTCCAGGTCTATCGAACATTTCACCCAAATCATTCGGACCATCTTTAACTTGGTAAGAAGCTGCAATCTGTTTTACATCTTCTTCAGAAAAACCAACATCTTGCAAATTACGAAATGCTATCCTATTCATTGAATGACAAGCAGCACAGACTTCTTTATACACTTTATAGCCTCGTTGAATTGACTCTCTATCGAAAGATCCGGTAATTCCATCAAATTTCCAGTCCATTTTTTTGTTTGGTGATGGCTTGAATTCTTCTGCACACACAAAATTAGCAAAAAATGATATGCAAAGTATAGCTAACATATTTCTCATCAGCATTACTTCATCTCTGGCACAGAATCACTTAAGGTTTTTGGTGGTTCTTTTGACTTTTCATATTTACTAAGCAGTGGTAAAATTACCACAAAGTATGCAAAATAATAAAGAGTAGATAGCCTACTCATAGTGATGTAAGGCTCTTTCACCTCTTGTCCTCCAAGCCAGGCAAGAAGTGCAAAATTTATTGAAAAAACCCAAAAAAATTTCTTGAATACCGGGCGATAAGTACCACTTTTAACTTTTGATTTATCAAGCCAAGGTAACAAAAACCACACCAAAATAGACGCAAACATGGTAAGCACACCAGTAAGTTTATCTGGAATTGAACGTAGCATTGCATAAAAAGGTAAAAAATACCACTCTGGCACTATATGTACCGGAGTGACCATAGAATCAGCTTCTATATAATTGTCTGGATGTCCAAGATAATTAGGAGCATAGAAAACAAATGCAAACAAAACTACAAAAAACAGACCAAAAGTTATGCAATCCTTGACTATATAATAAGGATAGAGAGGAATGGTATCCTTATCTGATTTTACCTCCACTCCACTTGGGTTACCAGAGCCAAACCTATGCAAAGCTATCACATGAAGCATAGCTAAAGCAATAATAACAAAAGGCAGAAGATAATGCAGAGCGAAAAAACGGTTAAGTGTTGGGTTATCCACTGAAAAACCACCCCATAACCATATAACTATTTTATTGCCAATTAAAGGTATAGCTGAAAATAAGTTGGTTATGACTGTTGCACCCCAGAAACTCATCTGTCCCCAAGGAAGAACATATCCCATAAAGGCAGTTGCCATCATTGCAAAAAATATAAATATACCAACAAACCACACCATCTCTCTCGGTCTTTTATAAGATCCGTAATATAATCCACGCATTATATGAACATAGACTACCATAAAGAAGAGCGATGCTCCAACAGCATGAGTGTAGCGTATTAACCACCCGTAATTCACATCCCGCATTATACGTTCCACGCTATTGAACGCATAATCAACATGTGGAGTATAGTGCATGGCAAGAAATATACCTGTTATTACCTGTAAAATCAGTGCTATACCAGCCAAAAAACCAAAATTCCAAGCATAATTTAAATTTTTTGGCACTTGATAAGAAGCAGTATGTTTTAGAAAAGAAAATATAGGCAGTCTATACTCTATCCATCCTAATATGCCTTTTTCTTCTTCTATCGTTGTTTTTTTTTTAGTATCATCTTGCATAACTTAAAGCTTTCTCTACCTTTAACTCGTTTTATTGTAGCAACTTATCCCCAGCACACAATAAAAAGTTTAAATTTAAGGGATGGAAATCTGTTTTTTTTTAAAAAATAAGCACTCAAACTTGAGTGCTTATTTTAACTATAGCTTAAAAGAACTTTTGGTGATTTATGCCTTTAGATACTGTTGTGTTACTTAGTGAACTCCCAGGACACTGATTAAGCTCTTCAAACTTACTAATTGCCATCTTGACATCTCTTTCTATAGCGCTAAGCTTTCTTTCTTTAATTTGCTCCAATGTCAAAAGCGAATCATCCAATGGTCTTGAATATTTTCCCCCAGTGAACTTTCTGACTACCACATCAGCTAGCAGAGCTGTTCCACAAAAATTGACTTGCGAAGAACCAGCTAGGCTTCCAGCCGAATGAGTAACAGGCTGCTGATCAGAAGATAAAGCAGGAGCACTTTGGAATAAGCGACTGAGTGCAGCAGTAGTTGAAGCTCCCATCCAATTAAATATACTATTAATAAAAAAGGAAGGTTTTACCGCGCTGCTTGCTACAGATATGGATTGCATAGCGTTGTCTAGACTTACATTTACACTCTCTGCTTCTGCAGCAATTTCTTTTATCGTTTTATCGGGATAAAATGTCTTAGCAAAATCTGAAGGTGTCTGGTTCCTTATATCTTTAACATTGTCAATATCAGCACCATTATCGTATAGCAGCTTTATTATCTTAGGATGTTTAAATCTAATAGCCAAATGTAGAGGTGTTTCGCCCTGTTTATTTTGAGCATTGACATTAGCATGATATTTAATGAAAACTTTTACCATTTCTGGATTATTCTTTATAACAGCAACATGTAAGGACGTATAATCGTCCCGGGAAGCATAAGGAAACTTTTCATCCGGGTTAGCACCATGCTTAAGCAGAACTCTGCTTTTTCTGGGCTACCCTCTAGTTACGGCCCAATATAGAAGGCTAAGAAACCCACCACCATCCGTAAATTTACCACTAGTACTAGCACCATTATTAATCAGAGACTCTACTATTTGTGCAGAACAATACCTTGATGTAACGCAATGATACAAAACAGGACGTTCAGTATAATCTTTAGCATTAACATCAGCATAATTATCAATTAACAACTTCACCATTTCAAAGTTGTTCTTTAGGACAGCAACTTGCAAAGGTGTGTCTCCCTGTCTTTTAGAGTTAACAATCTTACTAATATTTTCTTCTGGTATTTTTTCAATACATTCTTTAGCTTTCTGAAGATTATCTTCCTTTACTGCAGCAAATAATTCATTTTTTAACTGCTCAATTTCTGTATTTGTTACCATAAAACCCCTTAAAATATAATATTTTGGGCTTATGTCATATAACTTGAGTATGTGCAAGTAAAATTTACAGAAAAAACTAATAATTTCTAATGGTTGAAAATCAATTCTTCAGCAACCTATCACGTGCCGCATTTAATTTTTGTGCAAAATATTCTGAGCCTCCCTTATCTGGGTGAACTGATTTCATTAAATTTTGATATGCTTTATTGATTTCATTTTGGTTCGCTCCAGAATCTATTCCTAGCACTTTAAACGCTCCATCTCTGAACATGTTACTACTACCGGACTAGTATGATTTTGTCTTGCAAATTTATTCAACAACCCTATTCTAACTATAGAATGAAAAATTATCTACAAAGTGTTTATAAAGATGGTATGAAAATCCAACTATCTAAAGTTAACAAATATTTATTAGTTTTACTGATTACTGTTTCAGCATTTCTCATATCTGGGCAGGTATCCAGTTCAAGCAATATCGAGAATGATTTTCAAGATTTACAAGAAAAGTTACCATTATTGAAAGATCATGATTTGTTATTTTTAGATCCAGCTTCAGCTTTAAATTATGGTGATAGGGCAGGTAAAAAAGTGTTAATGGTTATAGTTCACCATACTGAAACATCAACACTAAAAGGTACAAAAGATACTCTGAATGCTAGAGGATTGTCAGTTCATTTTATTGTCGATAGGGATGGCAGCATCACCTTAATGGTTCCATTAGAGAAAGAAGCATGGCATGCTGGTATTAGTTATGCAAGAGTTAAGGTAGATAGTAAGCTTGAAGAGTTACGGAAGCTTAACAACTATTCTGTAGGTATTGAAATTGTAAACACAGGACTTGAGCCTTTTCCGGAAGAGCAAATGAGGTCCGTTAAAGAGCTGATTTTATACCTTATGGAGCGTTTTAAAATTAAAAGGGATATGATATTTAGTCATTCTGAAATAAGGAACTATAGTGTATGATCCAGAGCTTGGCTATACAATGCGTAAACCAGATCCACACAAATTGTTTGATTGGGAGTTATTAGAGAAAAATGAAATTGGATTGCACATAAGTGACAGAATAAACCCTAAAGATGCTAAACACAAAATGGGCAAAACATTGTATAAAGCAGGTGATAGAAATGAAGGTATTTTGAAATTAAAACAAAGGCTGAACAGATTTTTCTATAAGATAGAACCTTGGAATGATAAGAAAGGTAATGTAATTTTTCCTGATAATAATGCTGATTACTCAGATGAGTTTGATGAGAATTTTGTATGGGTTATTTATCAGTTTTCAATACATAATTTACCAAGAGAAATTAGAAAAGATCTACCTCTTAAATTAGAACAAGCAGATATATTTCCTGAATTCTTTAGTGAATATAGTCATGGCATTTCTTCTAGTTATCTAACCTTTAGTGAAAAAATTAAATCGACTCTACAACTATGTTTAAGCAAAGTAGATTATGAGAATTTATTATTTTCTCTTGCACAATATGAGAATAACATTTTTCCTGATGCATCTATTACTTTAATGTACAAAATTAAGTTATACTATGATTCTTATTTAAGATATCGCATATGGTCTTCACTCTATAAACCATTTAAGCTTAATGTATTGGAAGAGTTAGACATTTTAAAGAGTGGAGTGTTATCTTTAAAATCACTAGATAGCTCTAAAGCTGCAGAAGTTTCCAGTTTAATTGATAGCTTTAAAGCAGATATTTCTTTAGAATTTCAGGATTTTGAGAAACAGTGGTTTCAAGAGTTTAAGAATGCTTGGAGACAAGAATTTATACCTTCCCTAGAAGAACAGATAACATGGACTGCACTACATGAAGCAATATTGGAGTATTTAGAAAAAGCAAAGGAAGAAATTCGTTAAACGAAAACTTTTTTTAAGATCACTTTTTTAACAATTTATCACGTGCCGCATTTAGCTTTTGCGCAAAATATTCCGAGCCTCCCTTATCTGGGTGAACTAATTTCATTAAATTTTGATATGCTTTATTGATTTCATTTTGACTTGCCTCAGGATTCAGCCCCAGTATCTTTAATGCTTCATCTTTGGACATGTTATCACCAGTGTAATTTTCAGTATAACTTCTACTGCTATTAAATTCGTTCAAAAATTTACTCAATATAGAGTTCATCATGAAACTTATATTATTTTTTTTTGTCAGGAAAAGAAAAAATATAACAACGCTAGGCAAGACAAATGTAATTACTATGAATACTAAAAAAAGAAAAAAGATGAATGACATGTATATTTTTTTATCATTTTATGATTAAATAGTAACAATTATAATTGTCATGGTAAATAACATGTTCATCCAGATCGAAGAAACACCAAACCCAAATACGCTAAAATTCCTTCCTGGATTTGAAATTTTAAACGAAGGAGAAACTGCTGATTTTTCAAATGCGAATGAGATAAAAAATTCTAAACTAGCAGCAAATCTTTTTCAAATAGAGCATGTGGTAAGAGTATTTTTCGGTCATGACTTTATTTCAGTAACAAAATTGGATGAAATTAATTGGGATATATTAAAAGTAGAAGTTTTAACTACAATCATGAATCACTTTACTTCTGGTGGAAAAGCACTAGATAAAGAAGGAGTTAATGACAACAACGTGCCAGATGAAGAATTTTTCGATGAGAATGATATAGAAATTGTAAATAGAATAAAAGAATTGATGGAAAGTTATATCAAACCTGCAGTTGCTCAAGACGGTGGTGATATCAAATTCCGTGGCTATAAAGATGGAATAGTTTATGTTGAGTTACAAGGAGCTTGCTCTGGATGCCCAAGTGCTGCAATTACTTTAAAGCAAGGAGTGCAGAATATGCTGAGCTACCACATACCAGAGGTTGCAGGTATAGAGACCACACTATGACTAATCAAACGGTTAGAGGAACAAAAGATCTCCTGTTTGATGAATGGTACAAGTTTAAACACATAGAGCAAACAGCAAGCAGAATCTCAAGTCTATATGGCTTTTTGCCTGCTCAAACTCCAATATTTGAATATACGGAAGTTTTCACAAAGACTTTAGGTGATAGCTCAGACATCATCACTAAAGAGATGTATACCTTTAATGATAAAGGGGGAAAGAGCATAACTTTACGTCCTGAGTTCACTGCAGCAGTTGTCAGGCTACTCATTGAAAAAAAACTGCAAACGCCGATAAAATTATTTTCAACAGGGCCTGCATTTCGTTACGAAAGACCGCAAAAGGCAAGACTGAGGCAATTTCATCAGATAAATTTTGAGGTTTTTGGTGTAGAAGATTCAAAAGCCGATGTTGAATTGATATCACTCGCTCAGCACTTACTAACTGAATTTGGCATCAATAAAAATGTAAAGCTGGAAATCAACTCTCTGGGTGATAGTGAAACAATAACTAAATATAGAGAAGCTTTGATCTTATACTTTACAAAGTATCAAAACAATCTATCAGAAGATAGCAAAAATAGGTTGATCAAAAATCCACTCAGAATACTGGATTCTAAGGATGAGAAAGATAGATTAATAATTTCTGATGCACCTAAAATCAGTGATCACTATACAAAAGAATCTTCATATTTCTTTGACCAGGTGTTAAATGGACTGCAAGCTCTTGGCACACCTTACACTGTAAATAGCAAATTAGTTCGAGGTCTAGACTATTATTGTCACACAGTATTTGAATTTGTCACAGAAGATTTAGGTGCACAAGGGGCAGTTTTTGCCGGTGGAAGATACGATAATCTAGTATCTTCAGTAGGTGGAAAACACACTCCAGCAATAGGATTTGCAGGAGGTATTGAACGCATAATGGAGTTAATTAATTATTTTCCGAAAGAAGAGCGACCTATTTACCTAATTCCGATCGGCAGAGAGGCTGATGAACATGCTCTAACACTTGCGAATGAATTGCGCAGAAATGGTTTATATGTAGTCTACGAATATAGCGGAGCACTTAGAAACCGAATGAAAAAAGCAAATCAAGCAAATGCTAAAGCTGCTTTAATCTTTGGTGATGAAGAATTGAGTAGTAAAACTTTAAAGATTAAAAACATGGATACAGGTGAAGAAAAAATAATTGCTCGCGATAACACAATAGAAAACATCAATTAGGAGCAATGCAAATGTTTTTCTTAGTCAGCTATAGAAGAAAACTCGTCTGCACAAGAATTTTTCATAGCATTCAATGTATCATAATCTGTAAAATCTAATTTTACTGGTGTGATAGTAATAAATCCTTCTTTTATTTTATTTACACTACCACTGCCTGAGTGCTCTCGAGACCAATTTAAGCTAAAAGAGCCATTCGAATTTTCAGTAAAAGTTAAATCCCCATCAATGTTATATTCACCTTGTTCAGCAAATTCTACTCCTTTTACTTTTTCCGTAGCAGGAAAATTTACACTCATCACTATGTTTTTAGGCCAACCAACCTTAACGAGCTTGGCAATAACCTTTGGTGCAAAAACCTTTGTATTGTGCCAGTCTATTTTATCATGATAAACTTGGCTCAGCGCAATAGAAGGTATAGACCTTGCAGCACCTTCCATTACAGCACCAATTGTTCCTGAATAACAAATATCGTCCCCGACATTTGATCCAATATTTACTCCGGACAATATTAAGTCTGGTTTTTTATTCATAACTTTATTTAGCGCAATAATGACACAATCTGCAGGAGTACCAGACACACTAAATTCCCTTTCACTATGTTGTTTTATTCCAATAGATTGTTTCACTGGATAATCAAGAGATCTTGCAGCCCCGCTTCTATCAGTATCTGGTGCCACTATCCATATTTCTGACGCAAAATTCCGTGCAACCTCTTTGAGTAATTTTATTCCTTCGCTTCCAAAACCATCATCGTTTGTTATTAATATTATCATACACAATACTCAGCTATACAGTTCCAAATTATGTAAATCACTGGCTGTAAATAAACTCATGAGGCTTTAAGTTTCTTTGCATAACTATGAACTGTAACAAAGAACCTGCTGTTAATCAATAAGAAAAGGTTAGGAGTGCAAACAGGGAAGCTGTAAATTTTTTGCAAGACCTAAGCCGGCTTTTGATATAGCTAAAGGTAAGGTCACTCACTTTCTGCTCAGCATATCCATTAAATCAGATTCTTTGAGTTTACTATGGTCAACTTTACTGAACTTATTTACCATAGAGCTCATTTGATTATACTGCTTAATCAGAAGATTAACGTCAGTTACACTTGTTCCGGACCCCTTAGAAATTCTAAGTCTTCTTTTGCCATTTAAAATATCTGGATTTTGCCTTTCTTTTTCAGTCATTGAGCTTATGATAGCTATATATTTTTTCACTTTATTGTCATCTGGCACACTGCTACTTAGCTTTTTTGTGAATGAACTAGGAATGAATTTCATTATGTTACTAATGCCATCCATTTTACTCAGAGTTTTTAACATTCCCACTAGGTCGTTTAGGTCGAATTTACCCTTTTTTACTTTCTTTTGTAACTTATCAATTTCTTCCTGACCAACAATCTCAGCAGCTTTTTCAACCAATGAGACAACATCACCCATGCTAAGTATCCTTTTTGCAATTCTATCAGGGTAAAAATCATCGAGGTCACTTAATTTTTCACCACAAGCAATAAATTTAATTGGACAATCGGCGATCATTTTCATAGAAAGAGCAGCACCACCACGTGCATCACCATCAACACGGGTAAGAATAATGCCGGTTACACCTATCGCCTCATTGAATGATTTGGCAATGTTGACCGCATCCTGGCCTATCATTGCGTCGGCTACTAAAATAACTTCTGCAGGTGAAGCTATTTCCTTTACGACTTTCAACTCATTCATCATATTATTGTCAATATTAAGCCTGCCTGCGGTATCTAGTATTAATACATCATAATTATCGTTCTTTGCTGCTGCCAGTGCCCTTTTTGTAATTGCAATAGGCCCCTCATTTATTACTATAGATAAAGTTTGTACGTCTATTTGTTTACCCACCACCTCAAGTTGTTTCTGGGCAGCCGGCCTATAAATGTCTAAAGAGGCAAGCATCACTTTTTTCTTTTGCTTTTTTAGCTTTAAAGCAAGCTTTCCTGAGGTAGTTGTTTTACCTGCACCTTGTAAGCCCACCATCATAATCACAGCAGGGGGTTTAACTGCCAGATTTAAGTCACTTTTCTCTGATCCGAGAACTGCAACTAAATTATCCTGCACAATTTTAATTATCATTTGTGCTGGAGAAACACTTTTTATGACTTTTTCCCCAATCACTTTATCTTTAATGTCATTGATGAATTTTTTCGCAACTTCAAGTGAAACGTCAGCTTCAATTAAAGCTATACGTATTTCACGCATGGCAAGATTAAAATCACCTTCAGAAATGATTGACTTTCCTCTCAGTTTACTAAATACAGAATTTAAACTTTCAGTTAACGATTTAAACATAATAGCGTTAGTAGAATACTCATTAAAAAGAGAGAAGAAGCTGAAACAAAACTCACTGAGTTATAATCCAGCACTTCTTTAAGTTTAGTAATATTATTAAAGTATAAACCAGCAAGTGAATTAGTCAAGTTTTGCACTATGCTGGCAAACATTTCTCTAGTTTTAGAGACTAACTGATTGAACAGCAAGACAATATAGGGTATGAAAGCTCTAAAAGTCCAATCAACATCCATTTTAAAATTTATTCTCGGGTAAAATAACTTGCGTAAAGGAATAAACAATAAAGTGGTACATAATAACAAATTAAATTGCGACAAAATATTTTTTGTGTTGTACACAAAATCGAAAATCGAAGATTTATTGTAAATAGGCAAGTAAGGATTGCCAGTGATTACGCATATAAATGCTAAAATGACCATAGTCGTTTTGCCCCCCCTCTCTGCTAAAGGTTTTGACTTACTTTTTGCAATAAATAAGTAATAAAGAAACTTTAGCCCCACGCTTAAATAAAGCAGCAAATTTAGAACCTTATATAAATTTTTATACCCTTTTAAGGCAACAGTGTTCATTTCAATTTCAGCTGTGATATATGATTTACTGATAAATCCAGCGGTTCCAGGAAATGCAGCCATTGTAAGTATTGCGATTATAGCACACATGCCTTCCACTGACATCAGTTTACCTACTCCATTAAAACTAATTGTTTTTGTTCGTGAAATAATTGAATTGCTGACCACAAACAATAATGATTGATAAACAAGGGAGAAGATTATATGCAGTATCAAAATTGGTATTGCCTTTTCCGAAGGGCTGAGTAAACCTCCTGCAATAATCAGCAAGCCCATTTGTCCGACAATATTATAGCATAAAAATCTGCGAATATTTTGCTCAAGAGAAGCAAATATAATACTGTAAATTGCAGTGATGGCGCCTACAAGCGCTAATATTTCAGTACAATCTTGCCATAGATTATAAGTGTGTAAAAGCATCACTAAAAAAGAGATTTTAGTGGTAAATAAAGAGAGATATGTAGTGCCATGTAGCGATGCAGCAGGATATGCATCAACAACCCAAAACGAAAAAGGAAAACAAGCGCAGTTTATAAATAAACCCAAAATTATCAGGTTAGTGCTTTGAAGTGGCAATCCTGCTATTAATATAACTCCAACGAAAAAGTGTACACAAGCGTACCTTATTGCAGGTCCACTATCTCTACAGCCAGCTGCGATAGTAAAAAATGCACTGAAGGTCATTAATTCACAGAATATTATAACCAATATCATATGTTCAGATAAAACTGCATAAAGTGAATTAATAGTGTAAGCAGCAAAAGATAGCATCTCTGAAAAAGTCAAATTTTGTGCTGGTAGAACAGCTAAAAATGCAACTGATAAAAAAGATATTAGTATGATACGAAAAGATAAATCAAAATCCAGAATTGGGAGAGACCAATTTACTGCAATGCTCAAATTTTCAGGTAACTTTAGGACTATAACTATTAATACAGTCAGTAGAAGTAACAGTGACGATTTATAAAGTTGCACAATAATTTAAACCAATATGGTTTATGCTATCTCAATATATGAATAAAATCAATTTGCATATTAACCACTAATTAAACTAATTATCATATAATTATATCAGAGTTTAGAGGGTTATAGAGAAACCGGTCAGATTAGGTTTTTAATCTAATCTGACCGATAGCTTTAATAGTGAGGTAAGCTTTAATATAGCATTCTTAATTCACAATGCTACACTCGTGCATAATTTATTTTTAATTTGTGCACGAGCGTTAGTAAATTATTTACCTTTTGAAATAAAATTTGGCAATCATTTTAATATCCAGACCTAGTAGACTTCAGTAGAGCATCCAGTTGGACCCATAAGAATTATTTGCTCGCCTTCTCTTAAGTGTCTGCATAAATTAGTGGAGCCGCCGATTTCCAGCACAATAGTGGAAATAATTCCTTTTTTTTTGTCTACTTCAGTGCCGGTTACGGCTATACCTTCCATAGCAAGGTTTGTATTATTGGCTTTTCTGCCATTGGTTTCAAAATTTTGCAACCTAAAGAATTGTCCAGGTTTAAAATTCTTTGCCGCAAGTGGTGCTTTGATCACTATTTCCACAACTTTGTCTGTTAAATATTGAACTTTTATAACCTTTGCAGTGAATTGCTCTTTGATTCTATTAAAGAATTCTTTATTAGCCAGGTCTTCAACACTTGACCACGCATTTTTTTTCTGGCCCACAACATCACACACTGGAATGACAGAAACGAAGCTATTAACTCCACTCAAAAGCTGAGAAATAATAGGATAACCATTCTTAGCGCTTGCCATAGCTTTCACGACGCTGCCGCTATACGAAGGATGAAGATCACCAAAAAAGCTAATTGTTTTATTGCCTTGCTTATATACTAATATCCTGTCTTTATTCTGCATCTTAGGGGAAAATATTGGATCTATTTCTTTTCCTGATGAATTCAAATGAGTAAAATACCCATTGCTTAATTTAAAATGCTTTTTATCTTCTGTTGCAATAACTGTATTTGGCTCAGTACCTGCTGCTATAAAAATAGAACGTGCTTTCATACATTTGATTTTGCCGGATTTTGTGTCTATTAGTTTTATTGACTCAGCATGGTTATATTTATCTGTCACAACTTCAACTGGCTCTAAGTTTTCAATAAAGTAAATCCCTTCTGATAATGCGTTTTGCACCTCCTCGCCATTTAATCGATAACTTGGCGAGTCTTTCAGCTCTTTTCTATATATAACTTTCACTCCCCCAAGACTCTGCATTAACTCTAATGTTTTTATTTCTCTACTCTCTTTTTTTGCTAATTCTTGCTCTGCTTGGATCAATTTTGCGTGCGATATGAGTTCATTCGCAATTTCGTGCTCTTCTTCTGTCCAATCTTTTTCAACACAGTCCTTTCCATACTTATCAACTAATATCTCATAACGAAGAAGAAATTTTTCTACTTGAATTGGATAATACGCTAAAGCTTCAGTGGCAGTGTCAATCGCAGTAAGCCCAGCCCCTATTACAACTATCGGCATACGAACTTGCAGATTTGCTATAGAATCAAATTTAAGAGCGCCAGTCAGTTGTAAC
Organism: Wolbachia endosymbiont of Aedes albopictus; assembly: GCF_024804185.1. Taxonomy (NCBI): domain Bacteria; kingdom Pseudomonadati; phylum Pseudomonadota; class Alphaproteobacteria; order Rickettsiales; family Anaplasmataceae; genus Wolbachia; species Wolbachia endosymbiont of Aedes albopictus. The sequence continues at coordinate 111,235 of NZ_CP101657.1, read as the reverse complement.
GACATAAGAAAGTCAGATGCCATACGCACTCCACGAGCTAGTATATTCTTTATTTTGATCATTCGTGGCTTGCCAGAGCCAAGTGCTAGGGCGATGTGATCAAAACCCGAGTTGAACGCGTCATCAACATTAATCGTGCCACCAAAACGAATGCCTCCATAAAGTGCGAAATGTTCACGTCTTTCCAGCAGTAATCTAATAATCTTTAAGTAATTCTTATCCCACCGAGAAGTAATACCATATTCTGCCACCCCACCAAACCCTCCTGCCATGCGTTCACTCAATTTTTCGTGTTTGAAATCTTTAATTAGCTGGAAATTATTGATCAAAGGTTCAATCTTTAGTCCATCAATGGCGATAACGTTATGCCCATCATTCAACAAATGATGAGCTAAATTAAAACCAGCAGGACCAAGGCCTACAACTAGAACGTTTTTTCCGGTGTTTTCTCTTGGCAATGAACGCTGAAAATTTAAAGGACTCCAACGGCTGAGCAGAGAATATATTTCAAATCCGTACGGTAAACTGAGCACATCATCTAGAATCCTTGTTTCAATTGCTGGCACATTTACGGGTTCTTGTTTCTGATATATGCACGAGTTCATGCAGTCATTGCATATTCTGTGCCCAGTAGCCGCACATAATGGGTTATCTATCATCACAATTGCAAGGCTTGCTATGCTGTAACCTTCGCTTTTCACCAGATTCATTTCCGATATTTTCTGTTCTAGTGGACAGCCATGCAGCTCAACTTTTAGTGGGGACTGTTTAAAAGTATTGTCGTTATTAATTAGCCCCTTTGAGCAGCTGTCCTTATTTTGCTTATGACAGAATATGCAGTAGTGAGCGTTATCTAATGCTTTATTCAAACTCACCTTTTTGCTTGTTAGATCAAAACCATATCGTCTTTTTACTTCATTTGAATACAGCACTTCAGCTTTGTCTACTTCTTTTTTAGAAAATGGTATGAGGTTTTCGTGGTCGATTTTTTTATGAATACTGAATAATATACTCTGTTTATTTTTTACTCTCCACACTGCATATTGTGCCGCAAGTTCTATTTCTTCTTTGTGATTTTCTTTATCTTCAAACCAACGCATCACCTGCTCGGCAAAATTTTTTTCTGTTGTTGGCAAAGTGAGAAAATGACTTAGCTTGTTAGTAATATCTATATTCGCCACATTAATGTATTTCTTCAATGCGTAGCGTTGGACAAATAACCTTTTGCATTTATATATCACAGCAAAGTCATTATGTTTTTTCTTTAGCTCTTCTATTTCTTTTTTAATGTTGAAAAGTTTTGCAATAAATTCATCAAGTAAGTACGAAAGGTCTATAATGAGCTGGCTACCACGATCATCTGTCATCCAAGTAGCTGACACTGGAATCCGTCCTTCTTGTTTTCTAGATCCCAGTGTCGAGCACTGGGATGACGGGGGGTGACACTGGGATGACGGGGGATGGAACTGAGATGACATCGAAGAAGAAGCTGCTTTTTCTCTTGCTTCAATTAATGAACAAAACAAGCTCTCATCACATGATTTGATATAATTCAAAAATGCCTCATCTAATTTTATTAATCCATCACGAGTATATAGATTCGAAAATGAGATTTTGAAATTCAGCTTCATTGCTATACTATAAAGTGTACATGCTGTTTCTTACAGATGAAGATCTTATTTATTTTGCAGTACTGCTGAGATTGTTGCTTCTGCAACTTTTTCTTCGCTAACAGATGCAATACACCTAAATTTGTGTACACCTAAACACACACTTTGAATGTTAGCTTGAAGAATCAATGTGTCCCCTGGAGTAACTAGCTTTCTGAATTTTGCATTTTCAATGGATCTCAAGTAAACAACTTTATTTTCTATTGTTTCTTTACCAAGAACACATATAGCAGATGCTTGAGCTAGAGATTCAATTATCAAGACTCCTGGCATTATTGGATGACCAGGAAAATGACCAATAAAAAATGGTTCATTGAAAGTCACATTTTTGATTGCTTTTATACTTTTGCCAGGGTCGCATTCTATAACCCTATCTACTAAGAGGAACGGATAAGAATGTGGTAATATTTTTATAATATCACTGATATTAAATTGCATAAGTCTATTCAATGCCTTTTAAAGCAAATTCAGGTATTTCCTTGTTTATATTGTTTAATACCATATCCGATAAATCAACTTTATCCATAGAGTATAAAACTTGGTTCTTTTTTGAAATAAATAGTACCAAATCTATGTTGTCTTTTTCTGCCGTTTTTTTAGCAACTTCTTTTATCTTATTAAAAACACTCTCTACTGCATCTCTATAACTTTCTTCTAAATACAACATTTTTTTAGCGTAAGCATCTCTAGCATTTACAGTATGCTTATTAAACTGTTCTGTCTTTTCCTTTTTTGCTTCTTCTGACAAAAGTTCAAATTCTTCTTTTGATGGCTTAAGTTTTTCTAACTCACTTTCAAATTCTTGTTGTAATCTAGAATTCTGCTCCTTTATTTGTTGTTGTATATTTTGCAGAGCAAGAGATTCATTGATGACTTTGTCACTATCGATAATTGCAGCCTTTGTGTTCTGAGGTTGATATCCTGCAAACTTATACCCCACAAATAAGGAAATAATTAAGGCAATAACTGATATAAATAACTGTATATATTTCATTCAAATCCCCGCTTCAATAGAAAATTTAACATTTGGTGATGGTATTATATCATAAGATTCCTTTACTAAAGGAAACCCAAAATCTAATCTAAGTCTACCAAAAGGAGAAGGCATTGAAAAGCCAAAACCTGGTGACACTCTTATAAGCTTACTATCATTATATGGATCTTTATCTTTATATTTCTCATTTTTATCATCTAAGCCAAAAAGTGTTGCATAGTCAACAAATAATGAGCTTTTGATACCAGCATAGTCATATAGTTTTGGTAGTGGGAAATCTACTTGCTGTGTTAAATTAAAATAAGTTTTGCCTCCTAACGAGCTTTTATTGTTGTCTATTGCTCTTGGTCCTATACCAGAAAGATCAAACCCTCTAATCTCATTACCCCCTTTAAAAAAGTGCTGGCCAATGTTTAAATCTTCATCGGTATAAGAAAAAATATGACCTGCCGCTATCTTAAAGCGTAGTATTATGCTATCGTCAATTTTACTTAATATAGGATGCGTGTAAAAAGACAAGAACTCAGATTTTAGGAAGTTTACATTCCCTCCCAATCCTGAAATATCCTGACTTATACGCAATAAATATCCTTCTTTTGGAGCATAAAGATTATCCAGTTTATTATATGCCAATGTGTATCCTACTGATGAAATCTGATGTTCACCTTCTTGCCCCTTTATTATATCAGAGATGTCATTGTCTTTTCCTCCCTTATTATCCATGTGTATACGGTTATACTTGTAAGAGTAGCGAATAGAACTAGTTAAGTTTTCTATAACTTTGTATGATAATTTTGTTGAAAATCCCATGTCACAACTGTCGAAGCTAGTGTGTGGTTTATCTTGTTTTTCATAAAATACACCCACACCTAGTGATGTATCAGAATCGTTAAAATTATTTTCAACAACCTCTACATTAGTAGAAAGTGAATATTTATTTTTCTCAAGAGCAAAAGAGAGCTCTTTACCACTACCAAATAAATTACGATCTGTGAAATCAGTTTTTACAAATGCTCCGCCAGGAAAGGACATACCTCCTGCTAAAGATAATGAGGCAGTTCTTTTTTCTTTAACATTTAAGTCAAGATTTACTGCATTGTCATTAACTGCATAACTATTTACTTTTACTGTTTCAAAAAAATCACTACTCATTAGTTTTTTACGTGATTTTTGAATCTCAGATATATTGTACGCATCACCTTCTGCTATACTTAGCTTACTTCTGATCACCTTATCTAAAGTGCGATCATTACCATCAATTGTAATTTGATTTATATAAATCTTTTTACCCGGCAGCACTTTGTAAGTTACATCCACAACATTGTCAAGTTGTGCATACTCTGGATTAACTTTTGCAAATATATATCCTTTCTCATTTAAATACTTGTTTATTTTTTCTACTGTATTATTAATTTTAACTCTATTAAATATCTTATCGTTTTCCTCTGTTATAAAGTCCAATATTTCTTTTTTTAGGCTCAAATCCTGAATTTCAGTTTCAATATTAACCTCATTATTTCCAAACAAATATTGCTGTCCTTCGTCAATCAAAAAAGTCAATTCTATCTGATTGTTATTATCAACCTCAACAATTGGTTGAATATTATTTTGAATATATCCCTTAGACGAATAAAAACGATCGAGCAATTCTGTGTTAATCAATAAATGCTGTGGTGAATAATGATTTCCGCCTTTAAAAATGGCTCTAAATAACTTACTCAATATATCGTTACTATGTCTTTTGATAACTTGCTCTAGCTCATTTTCGGAAAAGCTTTTGTTGCCTATAAATCTTATATCCTTAATTTTAGAGGTTTTACCTTCTTTTATTTTAAAAATTAGATTGACCCTATTACTATCAAGCTTATTCAGCTCATATGCAACGTTAACACCAACCTTACCGTTATTTCTATAAGCAGTGATTAAATTCATTAAATCGTTTTGCAATTTTGTTTCAGTGAAAATAGTTAGCGATTTTGACTGAATTACATTATTTAGCAGCTCTTTGCTGTTAAATAACTTATTACCCTTTAATATTACCTTGTTAATTAGTGGATTTTCTTGAATTTTTACTACCAAATTTTTTTTATCATCGATATAAGCGTTAACACTAGCAAACAATTTTGTTTTATATAAACCTTTTATAATCGAATCTATATCATCGTCGTCTACATAGCTACCAGGTTCTAACTTTATATAAAACCCTATTGTTTGATTGCTTACTCGCTCATTGCCAATGCATTTGATATCTCTTATCTGTACTTTTTCCTTATTTTCTAAAGCAACAAGTAGAGCGGGAAAGGAGATAAAAATTACTATTAGTATGTAAAATAGCTTTTTCATATTTATTTTAAAAAAGACTCCTAATATCATTCGAAATTGCAATTGCCATCAGCAAGAACAAAATGAAAGCACCAAAGGTAGCCTCATATTTTTGATATTTCAAACTTAAATCTCTACGTATAACTGCTTCTATAATATAACGAAATAAATGCCCACCATCCAGTAGCGGAATTGGTAGCAAGTTAATCGCAGCTAAATTAGCTGAAATAATTGCCATGAGATACACAACCATAATAAATCCTTTTTTGGCTGATTGCCCTGAATATTTTGCAATTTTTATTGGTCCACCTATTTCACTTGCACTTCTCTTACCAACGATAATTTGAAAGATAGCTTTGATCGTTAAGCACATAGTGTGGTAAGTTTCACTGACTGATAAGCTCACAGCCCCAAGAAAAGATGACTGCTTTAATGTATTGACTGAAATAATCCCTATAGTTTCTCTTTCTATTACGTTGCCAAAAACATCTCTACTCTCAATTGTCAATGGAGTCAGGCTAGTTCTACGCTCCTCATTATTTCTGCTATATTTAATTTCCATTCTCGTCTTGGGGTTCGACATTATCACACGTGAAATATCTTCAAAGTATTTTATTTTATGCTCATTGATTTGTGTAATAGTGTCACCTGGTAATAGGCCAGCTTGTTTGGCTGCACTTCCTTCAATTACATCCCTAATCACCGGTGGAGTGCGGTAATAACCTGCCGTGCTAAAAAATATTGTAAAAGCTATAACAGCAAGTATCATATTTGCAAAAGGTCCTGCAAAAATCACTGCTGCTTTTTTATACCGCGGTTTTGTATGAAATGAATACAACTTTTCTTCTTCAGTTAATTCTTTTTGATCAGCTGGGACACTCGCTGCATTAGTATCCCCTAACATTTTAACATAACCACCCAATGGAACAGCGCTTAATTTCCATCTAGTTCCAGACTTATCGTTAAAACCAAAAATTTCAGGACCAAAACCTATAGAAAAAGATTCAACTTTAACTTTGCATGCTTTGGCAACAACATAATGCCCGTATTCATGCACAAACACTATAACAGAAATGATTAAGGCAAATGACAAAAAACAATATATTCCATTGCCAAACTGATGAATGAAATTCGAAATTAACTCCACCTGTGTATTTAGATCTTAAACAAATGTTAAGTATATTAAAACGCGCCTCACTTGACAAGTATTTAGTTTAACTTTTAAATTAAAAAAAAGTTTAATTGTAATGACAGATACCTCACTACTCAGAAGAAAATTGATGTATAGAAGCTGGCATAGGGGTTGCAAAGAAACCGATATACTTTTAGGGCATTTCGCATTGAAATATCTTGATAAATTTTCCTTGAGCGAACTAACCGAATACGAAAAAATAGTTGATCTTGATGATTACGAATTATATTGTTACATAACTCGTAAGACAAACCTCCCTCCTGGCTTAAATAGTCAGATAGTCAATTTAATTGCTTGCTTTATTGAAGCTAATCCTTTATGCACTCAAGATTAGTGATAATCTTATTTACCTTATCTAGTACCTCAATATATTCTATTCTTTTCTCGTTTCTATACTTTTCGCGCTCTTGATTTGCTTCATCCAACCGCTTTGTTAATTCTAAAATTTTATCCTCAAGAATTAGCGCTGCAAGTAAGAAATTTAATGCATCCGAACCCTTACCTCCAGTTTTTTGAGATACAGAACCAACTAGCTTGTCAAAACTATTAGCAAGACGTAATAAATGGCTCTTCTTCCCAGTTTCGCAAGATATTTTGTATGTGTTATTACGTATAACAATTTCTACTACTTGCATATGGTGCTAAAAATTTCTATCGTACAGTATAAACTCAAACCCCTACTTTCATCTTATTTATGGTATAAGTTTTTATTCATTTATCAAATCAGATAATTTTTTACTGCTACGAAAATATGTTTTAAAGTATTGATTCTTTGTAAACTTCTGTAACATTAAATAGCTTGTTTCTTTCAAGTTATAACTTCTAACTGAAAAAGAACCAAACCCCCTAATTTCAACTCTATTATGATGCTTCAATGTGCTTGAAAGTATCCCAAAAAATCTATCAACTATAGCTGCTATAACAATCTTATCTAAAAAAGGATGTCTTTTTGCTACCCTCGCTATTATATCAGACTTTGTTGCCATTTATATGAAGCCAAAACAAGTAAACCTTATCACTTAGCAGATAATACTATGTTATATTCTCCAACACCCAATACTTCAACTTCTATTTTTTCTGATATAGAGAACTTTTTATTTTCCGGCAAATGCTCTTGATCTATTAGAAGGGTTACATCGTTCTCAACTTCAACGACTAGTCCATTATCTTCTCTCTTACCTACAATAACCTGTATTTTATCGCCTACCTTAATTTTCTTTATCAGTTCTTCAAGAGGATCATACTTTATTTGTTTTATTCCAAGATAAATTCTTGCCCGATTCACGTTAGCCCTTATTACTTTTGCTTCTATTTTATCACCTACATTATACTTCTTTATCTCATCTGAGCTATTTTTAGACCAACTTAAATCTTTCACATATATTGTCCCTTCCACGTTCTCATCTATTTCAGAATCATTGAAAGCAATAGATACGTATGAGCCAGTATTATTCTTCACTTCACCAGAAACAATAGAACCAGGAGGATATTTCTTGATAAATACTTGCCAAGGGTTGTCTACACACCTTTTCATGCTTAAACTCATCCTACTCTTAGCAATGTCAATACTGAGAATTTTTACATATACTTCTTGTCCCCTTGTTACGAGACTACTAACTGGTAAATTACTCTTAACCCAAGTTATTTCTGACGAGTGCACTAAACCTTCAATTCCAGGTCTAAGCTCAACAAACAATCCATAATCTTCTATGCTTGTTACATAACCCTTATGCACACTATCAACTGGATATTTTGACTCTGCATCTTGCCAAGGGCTATCTTCTAGCTGCTTCACACCCAAGGAAATTTTAGCATTTTCCTTATCTATTTTTATGATTTTAACTTTTATAGTCTGGCCACAAGCAAAAACTGCAGATGGATGACTCACTCTACTCCAAGAGATATCTGTAATATGTAGCAATCCATCTATAACTCCCACTACATCTGATTCATGAATACCGACAAATACACCGTAATGAGTGATGCTTTTTATTTTTCCTTCTATTATATCGCCTTCATTTAAAGATTCTAAAAATTTAATTTTTTCACCAGCGTGCAATTTTTCTAACACCAGCTTTCTTGATACTACAATATTACCTTGCTTCTTATCCATTTTAAGCACGATGAACTTTTGTTCAGTTTCAATAAGGTGCTTCGCGTCTTTTACTTGCTTCAAATCCACATGACTCAGCGGTAAAAAAGCGCTTATTCCGTCACCAAGATCAACAATAAAACCACATTTAATTGAGCGTTTAATAACTCCGCTTACTTCAGCTCTTGTAACTGTATCTTCTTCCAACTTATTCCATTTCTCGTCTCTAATTGCTTTTTCACGGCTAAGAACAACATTACCATGATAATCTTCAATTCTTTCCACATAAACTCTAATTTTCGAGCCAATAATGATCTCATCATTACAACCGAGTTCCTTGATCAGAATTCTCCCGTCAGACTTTAAACCAATATCAACCACAACATCGTTAGGGTTTATTCTTGTAATTACACCTTCTACCACATCTCCTTCTTTAATTTTGTTAACAAAAGAATCTTCAAACAAGGCATTATCTTGATCCTCAAATTGGCTTTGACATATCTCTTCTATAAACTTGTTTGATGATAGCTTTCTGATAGTAACCGGTAGATTTATAACTGGATCATTATTATTCATGCAATGTGACCTTTAATTTAAACTTTATTAGAACTCATATATTATATAATATTAATAATTATTGACAAGTAATTTTTCGTTAATTCATTTCGAGAATTGTTTAAGCTATATAAAATATAGTAAGAAAATTATATATGTATCAAGAATATGTTATTTAAGAATAGCAAGTGGATTAGATCATTCTCCAGAAGGTCCAGGTTAAAACCGGATGTTGATGAAATATTGGAAAAATATTCTATTCAAAACAGCAAGGAATCTATAGAGAAGATTGTAAATTCACGAAAAAGAATATGGGTAGAAATAGGCTTTGGCAACGGTGAAAATATGCTTTACCAGGTGCTCAATGAACCTGATCTATTATTTATAGGATGTGAGCCCTACTTAAAGGGGGTTTCTCGCTTGCTAACAAACATAAAAATACAACACATAAAAAACATTTTAATATGGACAGAAGATGCAAGAGAATTGATTGCAAATTTTCCTGACAACAGTGTTGAAAGATTCTTTATCCTCTTTCCAGATCCATGGCCAAAAAGAAGTCACAATAAAAGACGATTAATTAATACGGAATTTTTAAATTTATTAGCAGAAAAAATACTTATAACAGGAGAAATATTCATTGCAACCGATCATCAGGACTATGCAGAGTGGATAGCATCACATATAAAGCAGTGTAACTCTTTGATCTATAGGGAAGACGATTTCACAAGTTATACTCTTACAAAATACCACAGAAGAGCGCTCAAAGATCAGCGTAAAGTGAGGTTCTTTAAAGTAAGTAAACTTCTTGCATAACCCAAAGTAAGTAGAAAAAGGTATCATCCAAGTAGCTGACACTGGTTCCTTTATGACGGCAGTGCCCAGACACTGGAATCCAGGAAAAAGAATGGTGTCATCCAAGTGCCCTGACTACTTGGATCCAGAAGACTTAATTTCAACCAAATAATAAAGGCTAGATCCCAGTGTCACGCACTGGGATGACAAGAAGAGGGCTACTCGGATGACAAAAAAGGAGCACTGGCATGACACCTGTAGCCCTACGTCATACCGCGATTCATTCGCGGTATCTCTTAACATAGATCCCGCTGCGGGATGACGGCAATCCTACGTCATACCGTCACGGTATCTCATCCGCTAACACATAGCGGGATGACGGTTGTCGTTTAGTTACAAACATTAAGAAATTTACCAAATAAAAAAAAAGGCAAAAGAAGCCCCGTGGTGCGAGTTTTGACTCTATATTACTGTAAGTGGCGCTGTAATAATGTGCTGACGCTTAGTTTAAGCGCGATTTGGCTGAATGTAGAAAAAATAAAAAAGACATGCAGCTGCTATAATTTTATGTAATCCGCCAATAAATACTCTGAGTTTTTTACTGAATTTTGTCATTGAGCCTGCAGGTCAAAAACAAGTTTTGAGTGATAAATACCCTTACTGTCATAATAAGAGGGCTGGCGGAGCTTGTCAAGTAGGTTTTTTCGTTTCTATTTCCAAGAAAAGTTCGTTATATGGTTATGCAAGAAGTCTAATAGCAAATTTTTAAGTTCCTCTTTAACCAACGGGCTCCCATGAGGAGGGGAGAGTAAAGATCCTTTTTCATAGATATCTTAACACTTTTTTCTTCTTTTGTAGTTGGCGGACGAGTAAGAAAGTGAACCTTTGGTGCACCACTAATTATTGCCATTGGTGTTTGCTCTGCCCCTTCTCCCATAACTAAAACAGCAGATGTTGCCAGTGCATCAAGAAGATTGACTTGTGTTACTTGCAGTGATTGATTATAAAGATCTGGCTTGCCTATATAGGAATAAAGTGGTTCAAATCCACACCAACCAAGAGCAACGCCCGTAACCCCACGACGCATAGGTGTTACATTACTATCTGTAATCAAAATACCAAGATGTTTTATGCAGTGTTTTGTCTTGAGATAGTTCCATATTGATAGAGCTGTTTTTTGAACATCTTTTGGATATAGAATATACACCTCATTACCATTTGATTCATCAATACCAGCAGATGGAATTAAGATATTATCTTTAATCGTTAAACAGATACTATAAGGATTGTGGTCCACATCAACAATTGCATCAGCTTCTCTTTTGATTAGCTCTTCTTTAGAACAAGAAGTTTTGCAAACTACTTGTTTTTGACAAACGGAAATGATTTTCGATGTGATAGCAAGAACAACTTCCTCTCTTAGCAACTCTGAAACATAGCGATCAAGAACCTGCTCTAATACTTCTCCACATTCAATGCGGTGGGTATAAATTGCTTTAACATACATACTATTACATCAAAAAGTTTCTCATAAAAGCCCTCTTGCTTGTTGTTTCAGTTGGCATAATTTACAATTAAGAGACTTAATGAGCTTCACAATTTTTTCTTCCATCTTTATCACGTGTTAACCTACATATAGTATAATCTTTTGTTTTAGCAAGAGCGGTTTTATACCATCCATCAAGAAGTGTTAAGTTGAAATATACATCACCTTTATAAAATCTGTGAATTTCTGTTATGATAAACTCTGAAATTAGATCATACTCCAAAAAAAGGTGCGCTATTTGTGCTCCACCAACCACAAAGATTTGAGGGTAACTCCAATTACCTTGGATTGACAAGAACTCTTGCATAGAAGAAACAATAGTGCATTCTATGCCTTTATTAAAACAAGGACTTAATTTGTTACGAGAAAAAACAATAGGCTTTAATATGTTTTGTGGTATTGTTTCAAATGTTTTTCTTCCCATAACAATAACTTGCCCGTAAGTCACCTTACGAAAGTGATCTAACTCACTTGGATAACGCCAGGGCAATCCATTATTTATTCCAATCACCCCCTTGGGATCAACAGCCATAATTCCGATAATCTTCATTCCTGTAAAGCAGCTTGAGCTACAAAAAATCGCATGTGATCACACACATTATGCACTCGAAGAAAATCAACCTTATTGTGCAGTACAGATGATAAAGCAATTGTTTCTAAATCTCGGTTAAAGACAGGTTCTGTAGAAAAAGAAGAAATAAATGACTTTCTAGAATGACCAACCAGAACTTTGCAGCCAAAACTTTGCAATGCTTCTATATTGCGTAAAAGCCAGATATTTTGATATAGAGATTTTCCAAAACCAATACCAGGATCAATAATTATTGAACTTTGATCAAAACCTAGAGCTAGTAATCTATTAATATTCCTTTCTGCCCAATGATTTATGGTACTAGTGTCATCTGGAATAATGTTATCCTTATGTGGTGGTATGGAGAGCGAATGCATAATAACGATGCTACATCCACTGCTAGCAACTGCTTTTAAGGTATTATCATCTAGATCTCCCTTCTGATCGTTTACCCAGGTAATTTTGTAGTGTTTTAAAACATTCAAAATAACATCTGGCCAGAAACTATCAATGCTAACTTTAATATCGCCAGCTTTCATATAATCGCTAAGATTATCAAGTACTGGCTTTAGACGTGCATACTCTTCCTCTGGGATCTGCATTAAAGATCCAGGTCTTGTTGATTGAGCACCAAGATCAACTATACTTGCACCGTCTGATACCAGTTGCAGTGCCTGCTTGGTTGCTTGATCTGCATCATAATAAAGACCACCATCTGAAAATGAATCAGGAGTAATATTGACAATACCTACAAGCTCTGGTGAAAGCGTAAAACTCTTTAAAAAACAATCTTGAATGTTAGGGATATCATAAGCAACAGTACCGAACGTCTTGTTGATTATTGGAGTATTATCCATAGGGTTCAGCATTGCCATCAAGTGAAGCAAAAATGGTCTGTTTATCAATTCTGGGTGAGGAATTCTAAGGTAGGGTGTATCGAGCGTTAGATCATCCCATAACAAAATATCCAAATCAATAACGCGAGGTGCCCACTTTTCATAGACCTGCAGGCGGCCAATATCACACTCAATTTGTTTTAGGCCTTTTAATAGCTCTTCGGGAGAAGAAGAACAACTTCCATAGACAATCATGTTGAAAAATGGCTTATCCCACCCAGATGGAGCACCATCTGGTAAAATTGCCTTAGTTTCTAGAATGATCGAAGATTTTAAATCTTTAAAATAGCGTTCCTTTAGTAACTGAGCAGCCCTTTGTAAATGGGAAAAGCGATTTCCTATATTTGAGCCAACAGAAATGTAAATCATTCTTGCAACGCATTACGATAAGTAAAGAAAACACCTCCATGCACACTGGGGACAGGTGGTGCAACTTTGTGAATAGTTACGCCTATAGAAGAAATAATATGCTTTTTTTGCATCACAAAGTTATTAATGGTCCTGTATATATCATGAGTTAAATGCTCGATTAAGTTGAATTGCTTGCTTTGAACGAGAGATTGAATACTCTGAACTACCTCCAAGTAGCATATAGTATCCTCAAGCCGGTCAGTTGTAAGTCCTAAAGGGGGGGATTTAAAGGTAAAATCAATATTAACACTAACTAATTGAGAATGAAACTTCTCTTCTGCACTACATCCTAAATGAACCCAAAGCCGCAGGTCAGATATAAGAAAATTACATTGCATTTTAATATCACTGAGTTTAATCTACTTACAATTAATGACACACACTAGCGTTCATCATCCCGTCAAGAAAACCCCACAAGAGTTTTGCTCCTTTTTTAGCGCCTTGCATGGCTTTCTCTTGCTCTTCTTCGCTTAAGTCTGCAATAAGATTTGCACATTCCTCAGAATGCCATTCATCAGCATGCATATGAACTATAAAAAATTGAAGAGAACGCTCATCACTTATTGAATAGTGTTTTTTTAAACCTTCAATTTTAGACTTAGAAACCTCTGGAGTTTGACGTTCATAAGCATAAAGTGCACCCAAACCGGAAGCAAAGTCTGATCGTATAATATCAAAGTAACCATCAACTAACTTCTGTGTCTCTTTAATCTGTGCATTCTTACGGAGATCAACACCAAGCCCTTCAGCAAAAGGTTTCCATAACTCTGGGTGATTTTCATCACCTTGTTCTTCTTCTATCAAATTACCAAGCAAAACCTGTCGCATTTTTAGATCTGGGCACAGAAAATGTATACCACTGATATAACGAGGAAACGCAGCAACGTGGTGATAATATTCTTTAGCGTAGGTTTGTAAAGCTTGCAAGCTTAAGCTTCCTGTATTCCATGATTGGTAGAATGGATGATTTAGTAAGCGCAACTCATCTAACTTATTATTCAAAGATTTAGTAAATTCCATTATTTCCTTTATTATATCAACATATAATTCATATACTATAGTTTTCTCATTGTTACGATCATGCTAAGATCAACACAATGGTGGGATTGGTAGGACTCGAACCTACGACCACTTCGTTATGAGCGAAATGCTCTAACCGACTGAGCTACAATCCCTTTTATCAATATTTATAATACACACAAAAGCAAATTTGTCTATTAGCTTATTTCACTATCAACCCAACTTAACAAATCATTTGTTGCACCAATTTTGCGTGCAATTTCCTTACCATCTTGAAATATGATTAAAGTAGGTATAGATTGCACTCCATACCTACTTGGCACTTCAGTCCCTTCATCTATGTCGAACTTGCAGATCTTAATCTTGCCTTTTCTGTCTTTAGCCAACTGTTCAATACGCGGCATTAGACTTTTACATGGCCCACACCATTCTGCCCAAAAGTCTATCAGAACAAACCCTTTATAGTCAGTGACTTCAGATTTGAAACTTTGATCATTTACCAATGTAATATCATCACTCATAAAATACCTAAATTTTTGTAAAATATAGCGCATCAATCAACAGTTAATCAACCAAATTCTTCTGAAAAATTGCCCTAAAGTGTCTTGCACAAACAAAAAACTTCTCACAAATGGTTATATCTGATGATTAAAGATATCCACGTTTTCCCAACCCATTAAGTCTAACTCAATGCGAGTAGGAAGAAATTCAAAGCACTTTTGGGCCAATTCTTTTCTATTTTCACGTTCCAACATTAAATCTAGCTTTTCCTTTATCTTATGGAGATACAAAACATCAGATGCAGCATAACTTTTTTGTTTGTCTGTCAAATTTTCATTTCCCCAATCAGAAGATTGCTGTTGCTTATTTAATTTGGTGTCAAGTAGTTCTAAGCACAATTCTTTTAAGCTATGATTATTTGTGTAAGTGCGAACTAACCGTGAAGCTATTTTCGTGCAATAGCATGGAAGTGCCCAAGTTTTCAAGTAATAATGTATTATGCTCAGATCAAATCGCGCGAAGTGAAATATTTTAGTTATATTTTTATCCTCTAATATTTTTCTCAAATTTGGCGCTGTGTAATCGTTCTTGAGTTGAACTAAGTGAACGTTGCCATCATTAAAAGAGAGCTGCACAAGGCATAATCTATCTCTGCTATGAAGTAACCCCATTGCCTCGGTATCAACAGCTATAGACCTTATATCATCTAGTATTGAACTAGCTGGCAAGTCGTCTTTATATAAAAATATTTCCATAAAACTAATACATTTTTTGGCACAATTGAAAATCCATGATAATCAAAAACGAGCCTTAAGTACACGAAAAGATCATAGAAGGAACCATGCAAACTTATGGGCTCTCACATTTTTCGTGTACACGGGGTTTACAAATCGCTGTATATGCCTATAATTAAGTAAATTTAGGTTAATTTAATTGCGGGAGTAGCTCAGTTGGTAGAGCGCAACCTTGCCAAGGTTGAGGTCGAGGGTTCGAACCCCTTCTCCCGCTCTTTACTTTCAAAATCATTTCGTCAAAAATCCCTTGACAAGCCTAGCCAGCCCCCTTATTATGATAATAAGGGTATTTATGACTCAAAACTTGTTTTTGATCTGCGCAGGTTCAACAACAAAAATTCAGTAAAAAACTCAGAGTATTTATTGGCGGATTACATAAAATTATAGCGGCTGCATGTCTTTTTTATTTTTTCTACATTCAGCCAAATCGCGCTTAAACTAAGCGTCAGCACATTATTACAGCGCCACTTACAGTAATATAGAGTCAAAACTCGCACCACGGGGCTTCTTTTGCCTTTTTTTTCATTTGGTAAATTTCTTAAACATTTATAGCTAAACGACAACCGTCATCCCTGTAAAGGTCAAGTATCCCGCTGCGTGTTAGCGGATGAGATACCGCGAATGAATCGCGGTATGACGGTTCGTGGCGGTATAGCAATTCGTCATCCCGCAGCGGGATCTCTTGTTAGCGGATGAGATACCGTGACGGTATGACGGTCTGAGGCGGAATGACGGTTCGTGGCGGTATGAAGGTTAAGCAATTCGTCATCCCGCTGCTTGTTAGCGGGATCTAGAGATACTGTGGCGGTATAGCTATACCTTTTTTCTACTTAGTTTTGTTTATGCAAGAAGTCTATTATAATCAGGCTTTAAGTGTGCGGAAGTAATTTTTTGCATTAGAGTAAAAAATTTTTTCTATAGCTAATCAAAGTGGATCAAGAGAAACTTACCACTTTCTTTACAAAGGGTTTGATGTTACCATTTGATGAACTATTCTGAATTTATTGAATGAACATTAACATAAAGAATCTAGTTCATGCTTTTTCTAAATTGCCAAGTTTAGGACCATCATCATCACGCAGGTTGGTTATACATTTACTCCAAAACAAAGAGAAAGTTATGCTACCACTTGTATCTTTGATTAAAGAGCTAGCAGATCTTATAGTAGAATGTGAGATTTGCGGAAATCTAGATAATAAGTCACCTTGTTCTATTTGTACTAACCCAAAACGTGACACTAAGTTACTGTGTGTAGTAGAAGAATTAGGTGATCTATGGGCGTTTGAAAAAGGAAATATATATTCAGGTTTATACCATGTTTTGGGGGGTAGATTGTCTGCGATAAATGGCATAGGTCCAAAAGAACTTAACCTTGATACTATTCTGGAAAGAGTGACAAAATCTAAAGTTGAAGAGATAATTATTGCAATTAATCCGACATTAGAAGGTCAAGTTACTGCACAATATATAATTGAATTGCTAAAAAATTTGGATGTGAAAATATCACGTCTTGCTTGCGGCATACCAATGGGCGGAGAAATTGACTATCTAGATGAAGGAACGTTAAAAGCAGCCCTCACTTCAAGACAAGAATATGAGTTAAATATAAAATAAGACATGTGCTTAAAAAAACTTATATCGCTAGTAACATTCAAAAAGAAAGGAATAGCGCCACCACTTAAAGTGGTGGCTTGGGAAAATGACCGTCTAAACTATAAGCAATTTTCAGGTAAATTCAACACTATAATTAAAACAATTGATCAGTCTTTTACAATAATATCTTTAGAAGGATATGATGGATGGGGTAAGACGTTTTTTCTGAAAAAGTGGGTAAAAGAGTTAAAACAGCAAAATGAAATTGCAGCTTATTATAGCGCATGGGATATCAATGCACTGGATCAACCACTTCCTTCTTTTTTAAATTTTCTATTTGAAGATTTATTTGCATCGTATGAAGTAAAAAGAAGCGTTATACAACAGTTCAAGAACATAAACCAAGAACTATTTTCTCTAAACACACTAGGAAAGCTGATCAGTAAATCTCCACTTGCTATGCTTTCCGTATTGCTTGACGCTACAAAAGAGGCTGATAGGAAAGATATTGGTTCTGTACTGAGAGAGTTGAATACTCTTCAAAGAAGAGAAGAAAACATTAAGGATTTTAAAACACAATTGGCAAAGGTAGTTAATAGAATTAGAAAAGACAAAAACATTTATATAATGGTGGATAATCTTGATGTGTGCCGCCCTAAATTCGTTGTCGATTTTTTGGAATCTATAAAGTATATGCTTGATGTGGAGGGGCTGGTTTTCATTATTTCTGTAAGTAAAGATAAGAGTAATGTACAAAGAGCAATCAGCACAATACTTGGACCAAATTTTGACCTAAAATCTTTTACTGACTTCTCTTTACATTTGCCAAAACAACCGATAGAAAAATTTACAAAAGAACTATTTGAAAATATTAAATTACCGAAAAAATCAAAAAGTTTAATTATAGATAGTTTTATATTTTATGCAGAAAGCTTCTCGTTATCATTAAAAGCAATACAATACTGTGTAAAGAAAATTAAGCTATGTTATGTAAAAGAAGAATTACTTGATCCGAATTTATTTACATTTTTAGTAATATTACAGTCAGTAGATGCTGATTTGTATGAGGAATTATATTCATCACATGAGAAAGCACTGGAGAAGATTGAGAGTCTAAATAGTCAAAAAGAATGGGAAAAGCTTAAAATTTCTCTCGAGGCTATCTTTAAAAAGAAAGATTCAGAAAGTATAAAACAAATAAAGAACATTTTGTTTTAAAACCCCTGCCTTTGATGTTTAGTGTATGAATATTGTCACCTGCAGGTAATTTTAGTAATGGATGATGTCATCCCAGTGTCAAGCACTGGGATGACATCTTTCTTGGTCTCTTGTATCATAATGTTCGTACAGTTGTGCCCTTAATGCAGAAATTTTAACCGCGGAATTTATTTGCTAATTCCTTCACATTAACTTTAGATAAATCTGATAAAGGCTCTTGCTGTTCATATGAAGCATCAGGTCTGATATCTCTTTTATCATTACCTTTAGTAATAGAGCACGTTGCCGTATCAGCCTTTACATGCTTAATACTTGGATCCGATTGAAATCCATGCTTTCTCTCCATTTTTGCTTCAAGTTTACTACTATCATGTGTAACCTTACACCTTTCTAGATTGTGATTACGTTTGTCAGGAGCTACGTATCCATCTATATCGCTGCATAAGAATGGACGAACTTTAAACCTATCTGGACTAACACCATCTTCAACACTTACGGAATTACTAGCTTCACGCATTCTATCCAAAGCTTCTCTTACTTTCTCTTTTGATGGTTTTGGAAACAGTGCTGGCTTGTATGCACATGCTGGTAGTTCTGGAAATGTGTCCCCATCAGATAAGGATTGACTTTGAACTTCCTTGCCATCTGATTGCTTAGAAGAAAAACCAAGATTTTCTCTTTCTGTCTTGCTTAGTGTTTTGAGAAATTTTACAGTCTCTAGTTCATCTTCTCTTTTATTCTGCTCAAATGTGTCATCAACATTTTCGTACACTGGCATAGTTTCCATCAGTGCCTTAAAAGGGTTTGACTTTTTCGCTTCTCTTTCCTTTTGCATCATGTATTCAGAACGAGTAGGAGTTGGAGTAATATGGTACTCTGGATTCACTTTCTTCTTTTTTGCAACGCTAAGCTTTGGAGCAACAGAATTAGCTTCCTTTCTTGCATTTAACTCATTAAGTCCGTCCCCAACGTTATTTTTTCTTGCTGTAGTGTGAATAACACCTGGAAGTTTTACTTCATACTTAAATTTCTTACCAATAGAGTCTATTGACTCATTGGACGAAGAATCTGTTAGAAGTCCGTTGTTTGAAAATTTTAATTTTGCATCATCAAAAGATATATTGCGTTTTTCTATTTTTATATTAGTCATATTTTTACCTCTAAATCTATCAACTAATAAAAGTATAAACTAAGGGGTATTAATTTTATACTAACAATACTCAAGAAACATCGCCACAGGATTCTCTATATAACGCTTAAAGGCATTTAAAAATTTTGCTCCGAGTGCCCCATCAACTGCTCTATGGTCAACAGAAAGTGTTACTGTCATTATTTCTGCTATCTCTATTTTCTCATTCATAACAATTGGTTGTTTTTTGGATGCACCAACTGCCATAATGCAAGATTGCGGTGGGTTGATTATAGCACTGAAAGCTTTTATACCAAACATCCCTAAATTGGAAATAGTAAACCCACCTCCTTGAAATTCTTCTGGCCTTAATTTTCCAGATCTTGCTCTGCTTACTAAATCTTTCACTTCTTTTGATATAGATAAAATACCCTTTTTATCAGCATTTTTGACTATAGGAGTAATTAGCCCATCTTCAAGTGCCACAGCGATTGAAATGTCTGCATTCGAGTATTTAAGTATTTTATTATCTATCCACGAAGAATTTATATCAGGAAATTTTTTCATGCTAAAAGCCACAGCTTTTATAATTAAGTCATTAATTGTTACTTTATTGTTTTCATCTGCTGAGTTAATCTCATTTTTGAGCGATATTAACTTATCAACCTGGCAGTCTACAGTCAAATAAAAATGTGGAACATTCTGTTTGGATTCAGTCAGGCGCTGTGCTATCACTTGGCGCATGTTGCTTACTTCAACTATGGTATCTTTCTCAGGACTTTCAGTGCGTATACCACTGTCTAAAAACTCCAACACATCAGCCTTAATTATGCGACCGTATGGACCTGTACCTTTTAATTGCTGCACATTAACCCCTTCATTTTGAGCTATTTTCTTAGCTAATGGGCTTATTTTTATTATACCTTCTGTTCCTTCCTCTTTTCTAGATCCCAGTGTCACGCACTGGGATGACATTGAGGAGTTCGATGACATTGGAGAGTTGGATGATATTGAGGAGTTCGATGACACTGAAAAATTGGACGATGTTGAGGAGTTGGATGACATTGAGGAATTGGATGGCACTGAGGGATTGGTTTCAACTTCTTTCTTAGCTTCAATATTGGTAGCAGAAGTTGAAACATAGTTACCGAGTGCACTTTCATCTTCTCCTTCTTCCAGCATTAAAGCTATCGGTTGATTTACAGGCACGCCACTTGTTCCTTCTGTTACTAAAATTTTTGCTAAAACTCCTTCATCTACAGATTCAAACTCCATTATGGCTTTATCAGTCTCTATCTCAGCAATTACGTCGCCTACTTCAACTTTGTCTTGTTCTTTTTTATGCCACTTGACAATTTTTCCTCCAGTTTTGCTCATTGTCGGTGAAAGAGCAGGCATTAATATTTCTATAGGCATTGATTTTTCATTTAAAGATCTATTCAATTTTTAATTTACTCTTTATCTTATGTCAATCTAATCGTGAATTATGATGAATAAGTCTGTTACATTATCCCTCATGTCATCCCAGTGCGTGACACTGGGATCTTGGTTCAGTACTATTATCCTATTGTTTTTATTATTTAGCCATAGCTTGTTTGCTAATACCTTTGTTTCAACCAAATCAAATAAAATCAACATGAGAACGGGGCCAGGGTTTCACTATCCTGTAAAATGGATATACACTTGCAAAAATCTGCCCCTGAAAGTGATAGAAGAGTTTGAGAGTTGGAAAAAGGTCTGCGATATAGATGAAGACTGTGGATGGATAAAAGGCAATCTGCTTAGTGATAAGCGCTACGCGATTTTAAAAGAAGATACTTATGGATATCAAAAACAGAGTGTAGACAGCAAGATTACTATGAAAATAGACAAGTTTGCTGTAATAGAAATAAAAAAATGCAGTGAAAAATGGTGTTTTCTGTCCTCATCGAAACGCAAAGCATGGGTACAAAAAAAACATATATATGGGGTTGATTAGGTTGATAAAGGATCTGGATTAACACTAGTTTCCGGACCTTCTGTAGCAGGTGAAGCAGAGGATGCACTGACTTCTTCATGCTCTGGAGAATTACTCTCCTGTAAAGGGCTATCATAGAAACTCCTTAACATCTCCTCAGCGGATGAGTTTAAAATTTGTACAATAGACTTTTCACTTTGTTCTCTTAGCGATTGATCCATCCTAGAAATCAACTTAAGAAACTCACTACCTAGCTTCACTTTTTATTTTACTTTCTATGCTTGCAATATTACCTTGATCAATTTCTTCTTTTGTTATGTTGAATGAATTTGCAACATCTTGATATCCAATCTTGCAATTTCCACAACCAATTATGCAAAAAGCAATAGAATTAGATATTTCACTTGCAGCCCACTTGTGTATAGTGTAAGCCAAATAATTGTCATGGTATTTAATGCTAAATTGTTGTTCTATTGACTCAGAAATTTTATTCTTTAGAGACCCCTCCTTACATTCGTTATACCTTTTTGTTAAGATACAGCAATTACACCATTTACTACACACTTTACTTTAATTAATTGTTAAAACAAGAGCATCATTTCCAGAGCTATATATTTTTACCTTAACAATTCTTTTTTGACTTCCTCTTCAATTATCCCACTTATATTCACGTTAAGGTCCCCTACCCAAAAATCAGTCATAGTTTCAAGATCTTATTGATCCTCTATTACTTTTTTAATAGCAGCATTTATTTCTTCTTCGTCAAATTCCTTCATAATAGGTCTAATCTTCACATACCCTGGAGAGCCTTTACCGTAAATTCCTTTCTGCATATGTCTTGGGGAGTTTTTATCATGAATTTCTTTGTTTTTATCAATGCAACCACCTGCACCAGGTTTATTGCTTCTCAAACCACTTTTACACTCTATTATTTCATACTTGATTTTACCATTTTCTATATATGCTATTTGATTGTCTTGTGTAGGCCCCAATTTATCTACTTTTACAATTTTATCTTCTGGCTTTAGATCTCGCTCATGAATTACTGTTTCCTTATAATCCACATTACCATACATTTTATACTTACCTCCACCTGCAATAGTGATTAAATCCTTGCACATTCGTTTGTCTAAACGACACTTTTTTATAAAAATAGGACCCCCATCCTTATCTGTGAGGTGAGTTTCCCGGTTACCTCCTCCCTCTGTGACTTGCACCTTAATTATAGGATAATCAGGATCAATTTTCAGTTTAGCTTTAATATAATCTCCTGGCATTCCTAGCCTACTTTCCGTAGAAAGAGCTTCATCAGCTATATGACCTGCTTCACCACTTCCCCACGCTTCTATTTCAACACGATCAAACATTACTGATAAGTTATCTGTATAAACATCTTTACTTTCAGGATCATAGGATTTTTCGCTCTTTTTTTCCAGTTCTTGTTTCTTACTTTCAAGTTGTTTCTTAATTATCTCTTTTACTTTCTCTTTTAAACCTTCCAAGTCAAACATACACAATTTATCAGCGTAAAAAACCTCTGTTCTATCTGCTTTAATCGGTTGATCTTTTAATTGTATACACTTTTGTACTTCATTTTTTTCATCTCTTAATACTTTACCATCCTTGTGTTTACAATCCACTTCCTCGTGCTCTAAGTAAAATGGACTATTATCTTCTTTATCTAAATATTGCTCTACATCCGTCAATTTGTATACTACTTTCAGTCCTTTACTAGATTTAAATGCGTCGTCTATCTCATCATTTCTTGTTACACAGTAACTGCATTTTCCCTTTTCCTGCTTATCTTCATCAGAGAAGAAAACATACCCTTGCTTATTAAATATTATTTTATCCAACTGATCTTGAGGTCTTTTCAAAAGGTCAACTATTTCCTTGCTTGGAAGATAATAGAACTGATTTGATTCCTTGGAGTAAACAGTATTGTATTTAATATATTTTGTTCCCATTAATTTTAGTGGTACTATCTTACCTTCTCTTTCAAGAACAAACTCCTCTGGTTCTGGCTGCCATCCAGAAAGACAGAGCATTTTACTGTTGGAATTTCCTTTATACTTTACTTCTATTTCTGGTTGTTCTAAGTTGTTCAATTTGCACTTATTCCCCTGAAATTCTTTACATCCTGTTTCAATATCAGGAACATAGCCATATTCTTTCAGAACTTTAAATTGTTGCGGATTACTTTCTAATATACCTTCTATAATATTATCAATATAACTTTTTGTGTTATTACTATCAGTCGTTTTTGCTACTATTGCTGGTTTTACTACTTTTAAAGATAGGGGGCCAAGATTTACAGGATGGTTGGTAACATTAAAAGTACAGGAACTATTGCTGTAGACTCCATGTGCTCTATAAGTACAAGTGCTCTCGCTCATCTTCATTCTTATTTTTAACGTGTCACTCTGCTTTCCAGACGCGTTACTTTGTACTATTTCTACTACTTCAGGCTCTGGAGCAGGTGGTGCTGGGAAACAGCGAATAAACTGCAGACTCTTTTCATCTATACCTTGAGTTCCATGGTATTTAGCACAGAGCTTATCTTTTTCTCTATAAGTTTTGAAGTAGTACATGATGCCATTTTTGTCTAAAATAGAGCGCCACTCAGCTTTATTTTCTCCATAACCTTTAGGGAAATCTAATTCTTTTCCAATTTTTCCGTCTTCTTCTATTAGATCACCAGCTATTACCTTAACTTTAGGGTTGAAGTAATCATTATCTTTATCTGTTATAGGAACAATTCTAACTTGTGGAAGCGACATTGCAAGTTGCTCGCAAAGTGGAGGCGGGCCAGGTGCAAGTGGTACAGGAGCACATTTTATCTTTTGCTTTCCTTTACTCCATGAACAAGTGTCGCAAACGTTTTCCATATCCCCTGGACGGAAAATATTTGCTCCTGAAAGAATTCTAGACAGACCTCCAGAAAAAGCATCCATACAAGCCCCTTTTTGACTGCAAGCGCATATCTTAGGAGAATTAGCAAATTTTTTTTTCTCTTCATCAGTAACATCTTCTGCCCACTCCCACTCAAGACTATCTGCTATTTTTGCATTAACAGATGTTTTATCTCCTTCCCAATCAATAAACACTGCAGCAGAAACACCCCCGCCTGTACTTTGCGTTCCATATATTTGACGGCAGGATGTTCCACTGGATAATATATAACAGTTGTCGTTCCCTTCATAATCGCAGACCTTAATCTTTGGGTCGAAATAACCTTCTGGTCCCTGATTATTTACTGCTGTAACTTTAATAAATTGCAATAATTTTTCATCAAAATCTAGATTGCTCCAATTGAAGCTAAAAAAATTCTTCAAGCCTTTTCCAGTTTTGTTAGCTGCAGCTTCAATTTCAGTATTACTTTTTACAAATATTGGACAATCAGCATATCCTTGATACGAAAGACCAAGTATCAAAAAGAACATCAATAAGAAATTAAGCTTTACATTTTTCATAAAACACCGGTAACCACTGATTAACTTCTTCTCCTTTTTCCTTTATTGCCTCGTACATATACTTTATCGTCTCTTTGTTAGCTGAAAGTACATGTATTTCTTGCATATTCTTTAAATCTAAATTTAAAGTTACTAATCCTTTATACTGTTTTATCAAAAATAAACCTTCCTGTGTTGGCGTCTGCAGAATTATATTCAGCTCCTTTTTTGATAAAGAAAATGCCTTCATGTATAATCTATTTGCATTGACGTTCGGCATCAAGATTCTTGTATCAACATGTTTATCTAAATATTGAGTAAATTTGCTAGCAAATGCGAGATTTAAATTTTCAGTACTTAGGATTACCACAACATTTAGTTCCGTCATTCTTTGCATCCAGTTATCAAACTCTTTCTCTGTAGGAAAGATATTACTTATCTCCCATGCTTCATCCAAAACAAGTATTGCAGGCGAGCCATCACATTTTGCCTCAAAAGAATATAAAAAATAGTAAAGTATCACGGACATACATTCTTTTCGTTTTGTGAGGTTTGCGGTGTTGAGAGATATAATTTTTGTTTCCCAGTCAATATCTGATTCATTATCATCTTGAAATAAGTAAGCAAACTCACCACCGTCACACCATCTACTTATTTTACCCCCGAGGAGCAAAAGCACCTCAGAAATTTGCGCAATAGAACGTGACTCCTTGGGTATAGCAAATATAGAATCCACAATTTTTCTTATCTTTTCTTCTACGTCCACCAAGCTCGTATCGGCTACCATTCTTTTGATCAGTTCAATCAGCATATTGCGACTGGAAGCACTATCTTCAATGTTTAGTGGATTAAATTTTAGGCTTTTGTCCTTATACTTCGGATCGATTATATAATATTTACCACTCACTGCTTTAGTAAAAATTATCGACTTTCCAGTGTTATCCAATATGACAATTCTTGGGTTAAACTTTCTTGATTCTGATAATAGGAAATTAATGAGTGAAGTTCTGCCTGAATTTGGAGCTCCAAGTATCGTAGTATGGCCATTATTTCTTTTTCCATGGAAATTAAAGAAGTAAGGATTTCCTTCTTTTGAGAAAAAAACTGTTACCGCTTCTTTCCACCTTCCTCCTTTTAATGTACCTGACGTAAAATCATGCAGCATAGCAAAACTGCAAGCATATTTTGCTAATATATTTTTCGGTTGTGTAATAAAAGTAAAATTGCCTGGAAGTTGTGCCCAAAAATGACTTTCCATATGTAGATCAGTTCTAAAGGTCATGAAGCCAATCAATGACATTATAGAGGATAAATCACCAATACTTTCAGCTAACTTATTCCTATCGTCTGCAAATATTGTAAAAATAATTTTCTGTTGGCAGAAGTCTATACTAGAGGTCTTTTCAAGCTCCATTATTTCTTCAATTCCTGAATTTTTAAGTAAGGTATTATCCTCACTAATTTGCAGCATGTTAATTTGTTTATTAAATTCTTTTACTGCCTTACTATTACTAGTAAATATCATTATTTCTGTAATGATAAATTCAGATTCAAGCTGCAAGCACCTATCTATATTGCCTAAGGAGATTTCTCGGTATTCCTTTATGCTGAAAACAGAGCCAAATTTCTGTTGATTTTCAAAGATTGTCTGAAACGTATTGAAACCAAAAGCTATTTTAAAATTTCTAATATATTGCGACAGATCCCTTTCATGTATTGGATAATCTTTGTGCGTTAATGTAACAATATAGTGGAGAAATTCTATCATTTCAGAATATATTTTACCTTCACTAAATCTTAGACCCAGTTTTTTAGCTCCAAAAGGTCCTAAATCATCGTGAATTAAGTCAGTTATCTTTTGCAACTCCTGGTGACTTTCTTGTAAAGACAGCTTATGCTTATTCTTTATTCTACTAAAAAAAAATGAATTATTGGTATGCTTACCAAAATCGCTAAACAATATTACAATATATAATTCATTTATATACTGTAATTTACTATCAGTGAGTTTATCAAACCGCGCTGAATGTAGCTTATCAGAGAAGTCTTCAGTTTTATTCCATTTTAAGCTTAATTTATTGCGCTTTCGGACAGTATTAATCCAAACGGTAAAATATAGGCTATTAATATTTTTTGATATGCTTTTTCTAATTTCAGTTCTAAGGTCGCTGTAGTTATCAACAGAAGAATAATCTTCTAACTTGATTATTTTTAACAACTCTCCCTGTTTTGTTAGTATAGTTTCTTCATTGTAATGACAAACATAGGGAATGAAATCTAAATCAATGCTCTCTAGTAATGCTAAGTTGTTCTTTTTTTCAAACTTAGAGTTAATTGCTGGTACTTTTAGCTGCATATGCGTATTCAATAAAGATAATTAAAAAAGATAAAAATACTATCTTAATTTTTATCTTTTTTTTCGCTATCGGATTGTAATTTTATATCTTTTACAAAATTAAATTTCTCTTTTAAGTAGTCTGTTGCTTTTTCTGTACTACCAAACATCATGATCAGTACACCAAACATTATCATAAAAAAGATTAGACCTCTGAACACTACTGCAAATATCACCGCAGCTATACACAACCCTATGATTGTTGAAGGACTCATATTTTCTACAGTATCTTTAATTGAAAATGAAGAAATAAAATCTTTTACCGTTTCTTGTACATCCTTTAATTCATCACTCACCGAAGCTTCGCTAGAATATGATGCAAAAATGAAACTTAATAAGGCTATAAAAACCAAAACTTT
The DNA here is from genome assembly GCF_024804185.1 of Wolbachia endosymbiont of Aedes albopictus. NCBI lineage: Bacteria > Pseudomonadati > Pseudomonadota > Alphaproteobacteria > Rickettsiales > Anaplasmataceae > Wolbachia > Wolbachia endosymbiont of Aedes albopictus. The sequence goes on along the minus strand of NZ_CP101657.1, from coordinate 83,773 downwards.
ATTCAATTGAATGCGCATCAACTAAACACCTTTTAAACATTCCTCAAGTATAACAACTTTTATATAATAGGCAAGAACTGAATTCACTTATCCACTACAAGTAACACATATTTAATTTTTACAATGCTGTAAGCTCTTTATCATCAACAGGACGACTCAAATTGGTGGATGTTAATTCACTTGAAGGGGTTAAACACCATGTAGTTATTGCCTCTATAGCAAATACTGCTCCTATGACACACAATATTCCTGATTTTGCTATTGCTGCTGCAACAAGACATCCCACTGCTAGAAGAGCACAACCTGCTGCAAGTGCAACGTGAAGATTTCTATCATTGGATTGTTTTTCAAGTGGAGTATCTTCACCCTTTTTCTTATTCAAAGGAAATTTCTGCACGATTGTAATGGCGTTTTTTCTGTCCCTTTTTTCTTCGGGTTGCATTGAATCTTTTGCCTGGCTGCCTGTCATCTGAGTAGTTTGACTATTTGGATCCATACTTTCTTTTTCTCTGGATCCCAGTGTCACGCACTGGGATGACACCTGTGGCTCTTCTTCTGCAGTCTGCTCTGGTTGCATTTGATTCCCAGTATCTTCTTTTTGTGGATCGTTATTTTCTCCAGCAGAGCTTAATATTGAGCTCATACTGCTCTTTCTACTACTTACTGGTGATCTTGAATTTTCTTCACTCTTTCTAGGTGATTCTATTCCACTATCTGAACCATTATCATTACTGAGTTTAGAAGTTTCTACACTAAAGCTACTGTTTTGACTGTTTCTACGATCGTTTTGATTTTGAATAGTACTACTAGAATGATCTTTATCGCTCCTTCTGTTAGTAATATCCAAAATTATTCCTACTATTTTCCCTCTTATTGTTTGTGGTCTTTGTGATTGTTCTCTTTCATTGTTAAATACTGTAGGTACAGCTAGTTCTTCTGATTTTATTACTTCATCTTTCAATGCAGGAAGAAAGTTTTCGATATAATACTTATAATGTTTTTGATATTCCTCTTGTTTTTCTGGTGATTTTTCTAATTCAGTTAATACCTCAGGACTAGCTCCTTCCTTGAACAACTCTATGCATTTTTTGATAGTTCCATCTCCATTTTTTTTTTGGGCTTCCATGATTATGTGTTTTTTTTGTTACCTTTTTGTATATAGTGTCGCGCAATTGTTGGTCAATATCTTTTTTAGAACTTGGCATAGACTCCTCCATACAAATAAAATGTATAGATACCTCTTTAGCGTTAATTTTACATTAAAGCTGGGCAATTATGCCCTATAATGGGCTCTTTCAGAGATAATTATGATTTGCTTGATGGTTAACTATTTGCTTTGCTGCTTCTACAGATTTGCTTTTGATATAATTGTTCGCTTGTTGAACTAACATGTCTATCACTTCTTTCACAGGCTTTTCCTTATCAACCATGCCAACACTTTGACCGGCCATTAGAGATCCTGTTTCAACATCTCCATCAATTACTGCTCTTCTTAAAGCTCCAGCCCAGAATTTTTCTATTTCAAGCTGCCCATCTTCTTTTGAGATCTGGCCCTTTTGGTATTCATCAATAACTTTTTTTTGATGCTTCATAAAATCATCACTCGCTTTGTTGGCTATGGCTCTTACAGGAATTACAGGAAAATCAGCACTTATCTGCATAGAAGACACTGCATTACGCGCAGCTGATTTAATAAACACTTCCTTAAAATTTTTGTGGGCAATTGATTCATTGGTGCAGACAAATAATGTGCCTATTTGACAGCCACTTGCTCCCATTTCTAAGTAATTAACTATCATTTCACCTCTTCCTATTCCACCTGCAACAAACACTGGTACTTGTTCATTTTTAAAATGAGGCAATATCTCTTGTGCAAGAACAGAAGTGCTAACTGGCCCTATGTGCCCGCCTGCTTCCATTCCCTCTATTATTAACGCATCTACTCCCATTTTCACTAACCTTTTTGCAAGGCTTAATGCTGGTGCAAAGCACATAACTTTAATGCCCGCACCCTTGATTTTTTCTACATTAGGCTTTGTTGGCAGTCCACCGGCAAGCACTATATGGCTTACTTTCGTTTCAATACACACATTTATCAACTCACTCAACTTTGGGTGCATAGTAATTAGGTTTACACCAAATGGTTTGTTAGTTAATTTCTGTGTCTCTATGATTTCTTTTTTCAATAGGTCTGGAAACATTGCACCACATGCAATTACACCAAAACCACCAGCGTTTGAGATTGCTGAAACCAAGTTTCTCTCTGAAACCCAGCTCATAGCACCACCCATTATCGCAAACTCACTGCCAAGAAAATCTGTTCCTTTTTTCCAGAGGCTACTTAACATATAACCTATATCATACGTTTAAAAATGTTTTGCTTATCTATAAATGTGTGTTTCAAAGCGCCAAGTATATGCAAGATTATAAAGAGTACCATAAAACATGCAAGCATCGAATGTAGCTGATTAGCTATGTTAGCTAGATCTTTGTTTTGATTAATCAACAAAGGGATATGAAAAAAATACTTGATCTTTTTGCCAGAAGCAGAAGACATAACATAGCCAGATAGTGGCATTAGCACCATTAAAGAATATAAACCAAAGTGTACTGTTTTGCTTGCATTGATTACAAACCGAGGAAAATTTGCTGGAAGTCGTGGAGCATAAGTAAAGACGCGAAAAAATATGCGTACTATGATTAGTCCAAGAATAGTGATACCGCAAGCCTTATGAATAGTGTATATGTTGAACTTAATTTCATTGCTAAGTGGTAAGCTTTTCATATAAAGTCCAGAGCAAAGCATACCAATAATAAAAACAGCCATCAACCAATGGATAACTCTTAAGCCTAGGCTATATTTATCGTCTTCCATTTTGATTGCCCTAAAGTAGCATTTATATAATAGAAAAACTATTTTTCAATCAAAATTATTAAAGCAATTTAGATTTACCGACAATGTAGCTATACAAATTCGACCCAGCCGAGAGTCAAGGGCACCTAAGCCATAGAAACGGATTAAATGCAAAACTTACTTGACAAGCCTCGCCAGCCCCCTTATCATGACATTGAAGGTATTCAGTTATCTTCATCTGTGCAGATTAAACAGCAAGAGACCCGTGCTTGAATGTTAAACAAAATACCATAGAGTTTAAGAGAACAATTCCTAGGAAATTCCTACATCCAAAAAAAGGCAAATCGTGTTAATGTTGTTTAGATGTAAAAGATAAGCTAAATCTTTACAAAGAAAACATTTCAAGCAGCAAGGCGCCGTTAATTGAAAGAGAGCATCAAGCTTATGGACTAAACCGGTTTGCTATTTCAACTACTACAACTAAATCAATAAATCTTATAGGAGGAATAAGCACTATGAAAACGCCAAAGCTATTGAAAGGTATTGCTAAAAAATTTAAAAATAGGAAGGGTTTAAAAGAAACTGAGATACAAAAGCCAAGTGTTTCTAGCAGCACAACAAGAGAAGAAGGCAAAAAACTTTCAGAAGAAGTTCTTAATAAAGAAGTAACCATAAAGCAGCAGGTTGTAACAGGCAAAAGTGAAGAGGAAGTGCATGAAGTATGTGATGTAGAGCATAAATCTGTAATTGATACTGATATTAAATTATATAATATAAATAGTGAAGATCTTCAATCTATAAGTGAAAGCAGCAAAGAAGCGCAAATAGAAACTACTGTAGAGTCAAACAGCCCCTCTTCTGCTGCATGTTTTGATAGTGAAGGAAATTCTGTAGACGAAAAATCATCAAATCAACCAATTGTAGCTGGTGTTGTTGGTGCGGCATAGCAGTATTGTAGCTTATATATTGAAAATGTACGCCATAGCGGTAGTTGGCGGGATAGTTGGATCAGTTTGTATGAGTTATGCATTGTATAATACTCTAAAGCCTGGCACAAAGCTAGAAAAAGTGGAAGACACAGAACAATCTGCTCATCCTCCTTTGAAGACGATATAAACAAGATAATTTCTTCTATACGGAACCACAATGGTGAATGCCTTCAACAAATGGTCAGGTTTTAACTTAAAATTAATTAAAAATTTATGCAAAAAAAAGTGTTGACTTGTAATTTAATGATAGTTAAGGTATGCTTAATTTATCACTAGAGAGGTAATATGCCAGATTTTTTTGATAAGCCATTTGAAGAACAAGTAGAGAGTATAATTAGAACAGGAGATCTAAAACTACTACAAGCGTTCATCGGTATTCGCAATCCAATTGGACTTTTACAATACTACTCGAATTTTATAACTACTAAAATTAATATCATGAATACAAGACTTCATGGTGAGTACAAAGTACAAGAAAGGTGTTTAAAGCAGTATAAAGATAATATGATAAGAGAGGATGAAGAGCAAAGTAGAGCATTATGCATTAGTGATAATACAAATTCAAATTTACATTCTAAGTTAGTTTCAGATATCAGTAAAGATGTAAGAAAGGAATGATTAACGAATATGTTACTTCCTATAACTAATAAAGGGGATAAAAGTTATGATTCTATTTGTAATACTGATTATATGTGCTCATCAAATTCAGATCAGGATCTTATTAGTTATATACGTAATACTGAAATAAGTAGCCTATGCTCTATGGATACAAAGCAAATAGTTGAAATGTATGGCACATTTGTTCATAAATCAAAAAACCTTGTGAAAAGGATTATAGAGAGAAATTCTTTTGGAAGTTTGGAGCAAAAAAAGGAAATTAGTGAAGAATTAAGCGTTCTTAGAGGAAGAATTACAGAGCAAGAAAGTGAAATTATTAAATATAAGAACTCTCTAAGAAAAATAAAAGATCGTTCTTTTTTAAGAGAGTGGTACACTGAATTAGTGAATACAGTAAAGAAAGATGCCAAAGAAAAAGAGGGTCACATATTACATAAATACTTTCCTAAGGATATAAGAAGAGAGGATGTGTTTATCGAAAAGCTAAAAAATCAATTTGCTCTGGAAGTTGTATCACGTCTTTTAAAAGAAATTGTTAGTGATAGATGCAGTGAAGAGCAATTTGATCATCTACAAGATATAATAATGGATCAATTAGTAGACAACAGTAAGTTAGATTACCAGTCTCTTGTAGAGGGAGTAAATACAAGATTAAGGGAAGAAATCAACAAGTGTGACAGTAAGTTTAGAGAAATACCTGAACTAATAATTAATGAAGTGAGACCAGATAAGGTTATGAAAGTAGAGCAAAGTGTTCTAGATGATATACTTTTAGAAGCAGTTATCCAAGGAAAACAAGATAGTGCGTTATTATTAATATGCAATGGTGCTAATATTAATTTAGAAAAAGAAAGAAAAGATAAGACAAAAGTGAAAGTAAGGGAAAAACTGGATGAAGAGATCTTAAAGAAATCAGGCTTTTTAGTGATTAGGAAGTTATATAGCGATATGCTATCAATGAAAGCAAGCTTACGACTAGATCTAGATATTCAAATATTTAATAAATTTGTTGTAGAAGGATCTTCACAGTATGTTCAAATGTTTAATGAGTTTGTTGTGGAAGGATCTTTACAGTCAGTAGAAAACTTTAAAGAGTTTAAAGTAGAAGACATATTTACTCTTGCGGAAATTAGTGACGCCTTACCTGACAATACTGTAACCAAAAAAGCTGCAGATTCCTTAGTAAAATACAATAAAGATGAGTTGATTATCAAAGAGCAAGTCATGCAAAAACAAAAAGTTCTATATGAATTACAAAAGAAGTTCAACTCTAAGAAAGAAGAATACACAAAACCTTCATGGAAATGGGCTGCACTAGTTCCTATGGTTGTTATACCATGGTATAGTTTAGCATATGCTGCTTTGTATGTTGGTGCCTGTTTAGCTTATACTGCAGTTGATGTAGGTAGACCATGGAATGCAAGACGAAATGCTCAGAATGAGTTAGAGATAGCACAAGAAGACTTAGGCAGAGCAACAGAGATGTTTGAAGTTTTTTTAGAATATTTACAATGCTCAGTAGTAGCAGGAAGTGATATATTTAACGAAAGATGTAAGGAGGTAGAGGCAGAAATAGCAAATATAAAAAAGAGCAAGGAAAAGTGGGTTAATTTATCAAGTGTTTTGTCAGTGTTTGAAAACGCACAGAAGGTTAGTAGTGAGAGTGCATCTTGTTTCAATACAAAATCTATTAAATTTAATGAACTTGCTGAAAATATCATATGTAATAGAATGAGATATATGGATGAACTTAGTCAGCCAGATCAACCGTGTACAAGTACTAGTCAAGTTATAGTGATTGAGGATAAAGATAATAAGGAAGCAGAACAAGAGAAGGAGAAAGGAAAGAAGGTAGAAGAAAATGAAACTTTAGTGGATATTATTACAAGATTTCAAAGAGGAGAGTTACCTGCAAGTGCGTTACAGAACATGAATATTGAATCTTTAGTTGCGGGACCTTCTCATAAAAAATGACAATAGAAGAATTCATCAAGTTTTTAGAGCGTAAAAAGCTAAAAGATGCTCTATACAAAAAACTTAAGTGGCAAAGTAGTTATGTTCCAAATAGTTACGTAGAAGTAGGTAAGTTGTTTAATGAGTTTGGCAAGCAAAAGATAGCATTCTGCCTGAGCGGTAATGTGCTCTATTATGCAAATACAAGAAAGATTATTTCTTGGAAAGTAGGGGCATTAACTTTTTCTTTTTGGTTAGGGTCATTAATTTTATGTGCTCAACTTAATGGAAAGAAAAGATTATTAGCTCTATCGGGTTGGGCAGTATTGTCTGCCATTTCTTGGTATGCCGGGTATTCTTGGTGGCCAGGTTTACTTGACTTATGTTTTGCAAATAGAACTAAAGAATATGTTAAAATGTATAGTGAGAAGGTTATGTTGAGTCATCCAAGGAATGAAGGGTATTCAGGTTATGTTGAGTCAATAAGAGGGTTAGTAAGCGCTTCGGAGTTTGCAATGCATGTAACATATTTGCATAGCATTGACAGCAAAGCATTCAAAAAGTATAAAGAGCACCTTCTTATGACAACACTTGTAAACCATAAAGAGATAAGAAAAAGATTTTTGGAATATGTAGAGGCATTACGTAGTGAGGAGATAGCTAATGATGAATTTGAAGTGCATGTCTCTCGCCTTAGAGAATATACTAGCATAAAGATCGATAAAGAAGAACAGTACAGGTATAATATTCTATTTGATGAAACGAAGAAGTTTTTTTGGGAAGTTGTTCCCTCTTGTTATAAAAATAGGGCAATATCTGAAAACAAAAGCGTTGAAAATCTGTACAGAATATTAAGTGGAATAGATTACGAAAAGGCCACTTTAGGAGAAGTTTTAAAATCACTTGGTTTATTAGAGCTGGTAGGTGATTATAATATTGAATTAGTGTATGTGCTAAAAAAAATGCTATTTCAATATCACCCAGACAGAAATAAGCACGAAAAAGCCAAAGAGATTTTTACATTAATTAATGAAAATGTTAACAATCCGATATTTATAATACTTGATGATTTCGAAAAATATACAAATTGTTCCTACACTTCGTGTCAACTGGGTGAATTTCTAACTTGGCGAGTAGGGAAAATAAAAGAGATAAGGGAGGAGGAAGAGAAGAATTTACACCACAGCTTAGAAAACAGAGGAAAAAAAGCGCTAGCAATTTATAATCATCTTCTCTCTAAGGTTGGGCCAGAGGGTGCCAATTTTGGATATAGCGTTTTTGATGAAAGGTTTTTCAAGTACGAAAGGTCACCAGGTACATTTAAGATGGAAAATTATAGAAGCGAAAAAGCAGGTATTTTGAATGAAAAAGATAAAATATTAGTTGAATATAGGGAATTAGCAAGAGAATACATTGTATTGAGACAAAAGAAACTTTTGCATAGAGAGAAAAAGAAGCAGCTGGAAGACATAGAAGAAAACTACAGGAGAATAAAAGAAGAGGAAATAGAGGATCTAGGTAATGAGATAGAAAATGATGAGAAAAGAATTAAAGAAAGAGAAAAGTGTCTAGAAGAAAAAAAGGAAAGAATGAAATCGTTAGTAGAGTATTTTGTACCATTGTATGACCCAATGGTAGAAAGGTATGAGGAAGAAATTAGTTATTTAAAGGATGTATGTGCAGGCAAAGTAGATTTTGCAGAGAAATGGAAAGTGCGTTATGAGTGGGATCAAGATCATATAGATAGGTGCAAAAGGAAAATAAAGCAAGAGAAGCTCAACACTTTTGTAGATGAAAGAAGACTGAGGCTATATCAAGAAAGGTTGTTAGAATTAAAAGAAGAGAAAGAAGTAATGGAAACTTTGCTAGCTTACCTATCCAAAGAAACGGCAAAGCCCATGAGCTATAAAGAGTTAACAAAGCACTACTGTATTAAAATAAAGGACAAATTAGAGTCAAAGGTAATTGAATTAGGAACTAAATTGTGTCTTATCTTGGACTATAACACTGATAATCAAAAAGGTTTGGCAAGTGAGTATATGAGTGCATGCTATGAGTATGAACACTTAAAAAGCGAGTGTAAGTCAGCTAAGCAACAAGAAGATATTGAAAATTTAAATGTACAATGTGAAGATTTAAAGAATATGCTCAAAACTGAAAAAGAAAAATATGAGGAGTCACAAAAAAACAAAAAGAAGGTAGACAAAAAGGAATTATTGGTATTAGTAAAAGGAAGAAAGAAAGTGGAAGTAAAGGCTCAAGAAGCAAAGATAAGAACTGAAGAAGCAGAAACAAAAAATGAAGCTTATAAAAACTTACTGTTACAAATAAAAAGTGGAGATCTGCCTCTAAGTGAGTTACAGAACATGGATATTGAATCTTTAGTTGCAGGACCTTCTTGGAGGAAATAAGAGTTTTGGAGTTTCTATCGTGTGAAAGGTTTGAATTTGTAAATATTATTTTATATAGCCTTTCTACCATAGAGGGTATTAAAAAATTACTTTTTATAAAAATACAAGTTTATTAGCGTTGCAAAAAAATTAAATATTTACTTTCTTCAAAAACACGAAAATAGTACCTACCTTTGTGAGAGCAATTTAAATAAAAGCGGCGTTGTGAAAATAAAAGTGTGAAATTGTTGCAACAAAGCTAAGCAAATTAGTTCGTATATAAATGCGGTGAAAATAGGCTAATATGGCTAGTTCTAGCGTATAATAAAATCACCATATAAAAAAGTTCGTATGTATCACTTGGTTAACCAACTCATCCCAAAACAAAAAGTTCTCACGCTTGCTGGTTTTGGTTGTTGAAATGATCAAATTACTTGTGTTTTTAGTAATATTTAATACTAAATTAATATAGATTTATTTCCTTCTACTAAGGATATATGGTTAAGAGTGAGATAAATGGGAGCATGTATAGCCCTTTTAATAATACTCCGAACGGAGATGAAAACATCTTTATAGCTGTTGTAAGCAAGGAGGCCAGCATTGTATTATTATAATCTGTTCGGATTATTTTAAAAAGAGCTATACTATAAATGTTATGGACAGTGGTTATGAAAGTAATACTAAATTCATAATAAAATTAGAGTTAGTTTTCGACTACTTAAATGTCAAGTATTGGGTCAGCTTAAGCTAATAGGTGGAATAAGAAGGATATAGAAACCATTCAAGCAACCTAATGATTTTGTAATACCTAAGTTAGGTTACTTTGTACCAAAAACAAATTGATAAAGCTGGAGCCTATTTTGTTAGCCGTTGATACCAATATATATGATATAGAAACAAATCAAAAATTAGAATGTTTAGCGGATAAATTATTTCCAGAAGATGTGGTGCTGTTAAGAGAAGAAACAAAAGCTAAAGAGAATTATAGGGTTTTTCATAATAATGATATAGGAAAATAGAATTAACAGCATGACGAAAAGATCTAAAAAAATTCCTATTTTCACAATAAAAATATTTATTTTTTTTGAATACTTTATATTGATTTTTCATAAAAGTTAATATACTATTAATTAGTAATAATGGTACAGAAATGCATAATAACATAAGCAGTGAAGAGGTGGGCAAGTTAGACAGGTTAGCTTACCAACAAGGATGGGAATTTGGAAAGCTATTTCATAAACTTAGTCCCGACCATCAGAATGAATATATAGAGCATGTTAAAGAAAAGCAAAGCTTGACAGCTATGTACAGTGTACTAAGTATGGTAAAGCGTGAAAGAGCGTTTTCAATCTTTAAGGAGTTACTCGAAAATAAGGAGGAGTTTGCTTTCAATACACTCGGTTATGCTGCGCGCAAACCTGCTTTATTTAAAGATCTATTTGATAAATTAGATCAACGCGAAGATAAATATATAGAGCATGCTAAAGAAAAGCCTGAAGGCTTGACAGCTATGTACAGTGTACTAAGTGTGGTAAAGCGTGAAAGAGCGTTTTCAATCTTTAAGGAGTTACTCGAAAAGGAGGAGGGGTTTGCTTTCGATGTACTCAATCGTGCTACGCAACGAGCTACTTTATTTAAAGATCTATTTGATAAATTAGATCAACGCGAAGATGAATATATAGAGCATGTTAAAGAAAATCTTAAAGACTTTGCTATGTACAATATACTAAATGTGATAAAGCGTGAAAGAGCATGTTCAATCTTTGAGGAGTTACTCGAAAAGGAGGAGGGGTTTGCTTTCGATGTACTCAATCGTGCTACGCAACGAGCTACTTTATTTAAAGATCTATTTGATAAATTAGATCAACGCGAAGATGAATATATAGAGCATGTTAAAGAAAATCTTAAAGACTTTGCTATGTACAATATACTAAATGTGATAAAGCGTGAAAGAGCATGTTCAATCTTTGAGGAGTTACTCGAAAAGGATAAGGAGTTTGCTTTCAATATACTCGATTGTGCTGTGCAACGAGTTAATTTATTTAAAGATCTATTTGATAAATTAGATCAACGCAAAGATGAATATATAGAGCGTGTTAAAGAAAATCTTAAATACTCTGTTATGTGTGGTATACTAGATATGATAAAGTGTGAAAGAGCATGTTCAATCTTTAAGGAGTTACCTCAGAAAGGAGAAGAAGTTTGCTTTCAATATACTCGATTGTGCTGCGCGCCGAGCTGCTTTTTTATTTAAAACTCTATTTGATAAATTATGTGAAGATGAATATAAAGATTATGGGGTACATTTAAAAGGAAAAAGTACGCCAGATGCTCAGAATACCCTAAAAAGACTCTACTCAAACAATAAAGAGAGTTCAAACAATCTAAGCACTGAAGACTCCAATAAAGATAGTTTATCGCCAGTACAAAAAAGAAAAAGAGCTGAAGCGAGTCAATTATATAGCCAAAATATAGTACCGAAAGAAACAGAATCTTTAACTAGACTGGAAAATGGAGAACAGCCATCAACTAGTCTACAATCCTCAACTATGGATGCGTTGCCAGAGTTAAATTTCTCTCTTGTATCTCCTTCATCAGAGGAAATGACAGTTAGTAGTAGTTTAAAGTCGAATGAGAATATACCAGATAATCTCGAATGCGAATTACCTTTTCAATTAGAGCAAAATTTTCAAATAAATGAAGAACAGCCATCAACTAATCTGCAACTCTCAAGATTTGATAGATCAGGTGATTTGAAGAGATACATATAGATCAATCAGCAAAGTTCCAGACCACAATAGCTAGGTTCTATGGACAAAAGTGAGGAGAAAGTGGTAGTTTAATCTCATAAGGCTAGCTATGGATTAACTGACCTTACCCAACTCGACACATATACTTTTTGAAACATTGCTGCAAGTAGAAAAAAACAGGTTACCCACCTTAACTTCTGTAAATTTGTTTACAATCTCTACTTGACGCATAAGGTTTTTGTTACACTCCTTTCATCTACCGATTACCTCTACCTACCGCCTTTACCTTTGCTAAGGTCAGAAACACGACTAGCTTCAGGGCTTTCTAAGCTTGACTGTGGCAGGTCACCAAAATTACTGGAATCACTAACACTAAGTGATATAGGTACTTCTACTGGTCCACACCCTCCTCCCACTCTGTGATATCCTAATTCTAGATAAGTACATAGTAATGGATCAATTTGTTCTCTATTTTGAATGTATGCTTGCAATTGCACATCTTGAAATCCCGGATCATTCCTGAATAATTGTGAAATGCCCACTCTTATGTTCTGAAAGTAATTTCTATCTCTGTTTGGGTGGCCTCTTCCAAGAAAATCACGCATAATATTTACAACATTCTGAACTTGTTCTCCAGGATTTTCATTTAGGACTCTATTAATATCTGTAGCATTTTCTAATGCCCATAAACCACAATTCCAACCATCTGTTTGCTGACGAACAGAAACATTATTAATCCTGATATTATTTCCTAAGTTATTTTGAATGATATCGGTAATACCACCTGGAACAGCAGTAGCAGTTGAATCAGCATAGTACCCAACATAGTTCCCATTTTGACGTTCAATCACTAGTGTAACCCAATGAGTATTATTTAAAGTAATGATTAAAGTTAAACGCTGTTGTTCTTCATTTTCCCTAAATTGATTTAATACTCTAACAATGTGTTCGTTACCGTCATTCCTTGCCAAATTAGCTACTTCAAAAGTGTGATTACCTTCAGTACGAAGCTGATATCGCAATCTTCCAGCGTGAGCTATATCAATTTGTTGAAGCCAGTAATCATAATGTTCATTTCTCGTCGCAAATTCTAGTGTAAGTAGATCATTTACTTCTATCCCTTGATTTCCAAGAATATCTCTTATTTGTCTTCTTATCTCTTGTGCTGTAGGAATGGAATTATCACCTCCCCTTATTCTTGACTTTAATGTTTCTATTACCTGTGCTCTAGTACCTTGCAAGTAACTAAATGGAACGTGCAGATTATCATCTATATCAAGCAAAAAAATCGAGTTCTGTCCTGGTTTTCTTTCCGTGTAAAAGCGCCTGAAATTTTCACGAGTCTGATCTGATAATAGACCCTCTGGTGGATTTTCATCAATAACACTTTCAGGTCCCACTAATCCTCTAGTACTGCGGTCAAGCCTATGTATATATAGTTCTTGTGGAATAGATATGAGATCTTCTACTCTCTGTGCACCTGCATTAAATACAGCAGAAGATAAAACCACCTCATTTCCAGGAGTAATAGGCAAATATCCCCTTTGCTTGTTCATAAGTTCTTTTATTCGATCTTTTGCGTTATTCTCCTTTTGTGCTACTTCTTCTGCATTATCAGCAAATCCTAATACATATACAATCGGATGAGTATCTGCTGTAGGTTGTCTTAATAATAAAAGGTCTAATCTCTGTTCTGTAATTCTTGTGAGTATTACCCTTTCTCCTTCTTCTTCCTGACCCCTTTTCAAACTATATGTTTGACCAACTTTATAAATAGCAAACACTTTATCAGGATCGTCACTAGCATAAAATACACCATGTAACATAGACCTAAACTTGTCATTGCTATCTACATCTATTATTGCATCACCGTTCATATTCTCTGGCATTAATACTCTAGAAATAGCCATCAGTAATACTCTATGCTGATCTCTATTTTGCCAGCCATTATTCATAACTTGATTCAAAGCATTATGTACATTTTCAGCATTAGGCACTTGTATAAGATCACCAGCAAGAAAATTATTTGCATTTTGGTAATCGTGATATAAACCAAGGTCATTTGGTTGATCAATATCTAGCTCAAATTGGTCATTAAGTATGCATGAAACTTCCCATACATGAACATTATTTCCATTAATATTAAGATTTTCTAAATTGATTGCTCCTTGTTGTTGCACATTGTAAGCTCTAACGTCAAGTATGACTATAGGCAAACCTTGAACATGAAAGACCATAGTTAAACATCTTCTTAAATCTGGATCATCATATCTGAATATGTGTTTTGTTGCCTGCAACCTACTTCTTTTTCCATTCCTTTGTATTGGTATATACCCATTATCAAAAGCACTACTCCCAAAAGCAAAACCAGTTATACAATCAAATATTCTATTATAATTCTCTGCATTCCTTGGTATTTCACCAGGAAGATGTTGAAGTAAGAAATCTCTAATATTCTCTCCAACCTCTTCATCTTCTATATACTCAAACAATCTTTGTACTAAAGGAAATCTATTCTCTAAAAACTCTACTGTATCAACACTAAAAGGATCTATATTTAGATTAAAATTTAATCCAATACAAACAGCATTTCTTGATTCAGTATGAATAGATATAAATGAAGAAGCATGTAATCTTTTAGCATCACCTCTAGCGCGGTTTAATGCAATATCAGACGATGTCCTCCATCTAGTAACATTAATAACGATAGGAATGTTTTCTCTCTCTGCCTGATGACGTACAAGAAAAGCAACATATGAATTTCCAGGAGACAAGTCAAGGTCAATATCTATTGTGTAGAGATGACTAAAATTTGCTAACAAACCTAAGAAAAATCCGTGACTCTCAAACTTTTGATTGCGATTTTGAATGTCATTTTGTAGGCTGCCTAGGTAATTACGATAGATTCGAGTTATGTATGGCAAAATTCCTTCATTTATTCCACGTTCTACATTTATTCTTTGGTTACTTGCTAGCACTTCCATAAAATTGAAAATCCCTTGCTGACCTGGTGCAACTTGCACAAAATTGACCAAATGACCAAGCTGTACTCTCTGATCTTGATTGAGTCGTATACTTCCTATTTCCTTAACTGTCAACACACTGCGTGGCGCAGGCGCATTAATTCCCCTAAGCCTATTGCGTTCTATATGCCTCAGAAGGCTAATCTCAGACGCTGAATATTTAGCAAATCTATCTCTACCTTGAGAATCTTTTTCACGAATCACCTCGAATACTGTTGCAATCGCCTCTCCCTGACTCTTACCCTTTCCATGCATGCATACTTTGTATTGCTCAAAATTTAGGTCTTCTTCCCTTAAATTTGGATTTTGCCGTATAATTTCTTGTACTAGAGAATCTCTCTCCCTTGTACTGAACCTCAACCCATCACTATTAGGACGATCAGAAATGCTGTAACACCTGACAACTTGCTGTCCGTCACGATAAACAGCAACTTTTAGGTTTCCTGTATTTCTATTTCTACCACCTGTATCAATACCATGATTATCAAAACGAAAATAGACTTTCTCATCTGTATTCAAAATGCCTGCATCATGAGCAGTAGCAAACATACTAAAAAAGAATACAGGAAGAAAACGACCTGCATTCACATAATGCAAGAAAGATGGACATTGATCTAAAAAGGATTCAAACTCTTGTCTAAAACCATCAAGATCTCCATCCACTAAACTTCTTACTAAAGACACAAAGCACCTCTCTATTTGCTAAGACCAGAAAAACCACTTACATTAATGAGTAGACTAGATTCTTCTTTTCTTATGAGACCCAAAAATACCACTCACACTAGGAGCTTCAAACTCAGACTGTGGGCCATCATCAAGTGGCAAAGATACCTTAGATTGAGACCGCAAATTATTCCAAGGACCATCACCTACAGAAGGTAAAGTTACCTTCTCTAACTGAAGAAATAACTCTTCTGCAAACTTGCCGTAATCTACACCTTTCTTCTTTCCTTCCCTACCACATATTCTAAGGTTTTCTATCATGACTTCTTTAAAAAGGTCAAACTTTTCAGGAAAGCAACTTTTAGCAAATGATATTATATCTAATATTTCTTCTTTCTCTATTTCCCTATCGGGCTTACAAACATCTTCTCGTTTCCAATTAATGATTAATCCCCCAAGTACACTCTTTATAGGAACTGTATAATTAGAAGTATTAACAGAGGTCTCTCTGTATTCAGTAAAGCGTTCACATTTCCAAATCTCCATAATAAGGGATCTAGCTTGAACACTTAACTCAGGATTTTTCAACATCACATTTGAAAGTGAATAAAGAAAAAGTTCATAGTCTCGCTGTGAGAATATCTTGTCCGAACAGTCTCCTCCTGCTGAAACGCCTTTATAACACCAGCACTGTACCAAATCATGAACCGTATCAAAAAAACATGACTCTATTAATTCAGCAAGAAGGGAATATACTCCCTTATCTTTCCGCAGCAATTTCTGTAAAAGAGTATCTTTATCGACTATCTTATTTATACAAAAATCTAAAATAGGAGCATCTTTCTCAACAGATTGAGGACGAGAAAGAGCAATAATAGCTTCTGTAAGTTTCTTTTCCTTATCTTCTTCTTTTAAATGATTATAAAAATACTCTACCCCTTCGCTCCATTCAAGTTTTACAGCACTGTCAAAACCTTCTGACGCGTTACTTGGTTGCTTTAATCCCCCAGATTCTCTATCGATCCAGAAACTTAATACAGGATCTTCCCTTTTCATACCGTTCAACAGTGAGTTTCTTATGTATATGTCAGTTACAGGGTTACCATAACCATCAACTGCATTCGAGGAAAAACTACCTTTGTAAGATTCAAACTGCTCTTGAAAGAGATGGTGAATTTTATCTACTACGCAATACCTACAAGCTATATCATATTCTGAAAGTGGATTATCTATTTCACCTATTTTTTCTTCAGTAAACCTTTGACCTAAAGCAGCATTATTTAATCTTATACCTGACCAGCAGTCTTCATCTTGGAACACTTCATGCAAAAACCTCAGCTTATCATCTTTAAAGTATTTTATGTGCTCCATAAAGTTATCTTGAAGGACTCCCACCCATCTCTTGATAGCTGACTTTCTCCCGGCAGCAACTGTTGGATCTGGATGTTTAACAGCTTCCTGTAATTTTTTGGACATCGTAGCCCGAAGCTCTTTCTGTGTTGGCATTAACCCCTCCTATTAAGTATTTATATAAAAAAGGCATTGTACAGATATTAGAATGGATTGCAATATCTAGAATAAAGGGTTTAATAAAAAAACGTTATGGCTAAAACTTCTTTTCTTGAATTTTCTCAATATAATCAACAGAAAGACCAGTAGTTTGAGTTATAATGTCAATAGAAACTCCTGCTTTAAGTAGATTCCTTGCGACCTCAATTTTCTCTGCTTCTCTGCCTTTTTCATGACCGATTTGGATGCCTTCCTCCTTGCCTTCCGCTCTGCCTTTTTCATGACCGATTTGGATGCCTTCTTGTCTACCTTTTTGAGTAGCATCATCAAGTTTTTGAGCGAGGATGCCTTCTTCTTTGCGCAGATCCATTATCCTTTCTTCGTACGCTATCAGATCTTTCTCATTCCAGCGAAACTTGTCTAATTCATCGTATGCTAGCTTTATTATTGGCGATTTTTCTGCTATATCCCTTAGGTCTTCATCTGTAGTATCTTCTGCGTACTTGAAAAAAAAGCACCAGCGCTCTATTGTACTCTCTAGCCGCTCTACTTTATTTTTTGCGAATTTAGGCAACTCAATAAAGACAAACTGAAAGTCTTTTAAGTAATGTCCGTTGGTTTTTATATCTCGTATATTATGAGTGGAAATATACTCAACCTCCTCAGGAAATAGTGTATTATCGGAAATAGCAATAAAGAATACTGTTTTTAAATCGATGTACTCGCCACCTTTTCCAACCTGCCTTAAATAAGCTTTAGCAGCATATAGCTGAGCACGTTTCTCAAAGCCTCTATCACGAGCGAGCTGCATTTCAATCACGTATCTGAGTCCACTAGAATCCCTGCAAAGGACGTCAACGATGCTTTGTTTATCAGAGGCGACTTCAGGATCCATATAGGCGCTAAGAAACTCAACTTCTTGTATAATATCTATCCCGGTAAATCCTAAGATATCATTGAGGAAGTGAATAAGAATGTTCTTATTTTTTTCGGTACCAAAGACTTTTTTGAAGGTTAAGTCTAATTTTGGATTGAGAAACTTCGAGAGAGCCATAGCAAGAGTACCTAAAAAGCATTAATAATTATACACAATTCTGAAGAAATATTCAACCTTTTTATGCTGAAGTCTATTAAAGTGGTAAATTTAGCTAAATTTCAAGAGTTGGCAAAAAACTACCTTCATAGATGACCCTAGAATGCTACTACGCATCTCAGACGTCCTTTATAGATCTTTTTATAACCCCCTCATAAAGCGCCTAAAAACCCCAGCAAATGAATTTATGGATTCAGTAGCTATTAAAGAGCTTTAAAAACACTTATTTTTGGTGTGAGAGGTTAACCTCCTAATAAAAATACGAGCCCAAAAGCTCAATTACGATTTACCTAACATCGCGAGGACAGGTTCATTAACCTCTCACACCTTCATAATAAAAAATCCGAAACTCAATATCAACATATTTCAGTAGCAAATTTATGTTAAATCCATATCCTGTGAGTATGGGCGAAAAAAAGAAGGTATACGGATGGAGCTTGTTCTCTGGTCCAGGAGGCTGGGCTGCTGTAGTTATGTATGAAAATAAAAGTGTCTTTATCAAGAAACGTATCTCTGGAGGTGAAGAAAACACAACGAACAACAAGATGGAGTTAAAGGCTGTGATTAACGGTCTAAAGGTGTTGAAAGTTTCTTGCGAAGTTATTTTACATACTTATAGCCTCTATATCAAACAAGGTATAACAGAATGGATCAACAAATGGAAGATAAATGGTTGGAGGACGGCGAATAAAAGCCCAGTAAAAAACATAGAATTATGGAAAGAGCTAGATGAAGTTGCTTTACAGCATGACGTTAATTGGAAGTGGGTTAGAGCTCACAATGGCAAACGAGGAGGCGGATAGACTGGCTAGAAAAGAAACTAAAAAGCTGAAATATAGGAATCATGAGATCCAGAAACCACTAAAAAAGAGAAGAAACTCCAAGTTACGTAGATTAAAGACCGTAGCAACATAAGTTACCTGTGCCATTTTAGCTTGTCACAGCATAGGCATTGAATATACTAGTTTTCAACAGGCATCTGAGAGTTAGTTTGTTTTGAAATCGTGTGAAAAAGAGTGACAGCTAGTAACATTAATAGTAGCCGTATAAAGCATACTAACGCTACAAGATATAAAATAGCACAAAAGGTAAGAAGCTGGAGGTTAAAAAGAAAATATACCATAAAAGATTTAGCGGACAAAACAGGTATAAACTATCATACGCTGCGAAGATATGAACTAGGGGTATGTAGCATTCCAGATGAGGAATTACAAATTATAGCAGACGCATTATCAGTTAGCTTGAGTGATCTGCTTCCTAGACAAAAAGTACTCAAAGAAAATCGTTGTTGTGATAAGACTCAATGGATGTCCAATTTCATAGAAAAGACAAGGGGACGCAAAGCAATTTACGCATTAACCAAATCTATTCGGGCTGAGGAAGAAAGTGCTATAAAAGCAGCAAGAATAAGAATGGCGAAGAATATGCTAAAGGCAGGATTTGCTAATGATATAATCTACCGAGCAACAGGCTTATCAGTTGATGAATATGAAAATAAAGAAGAAAAAAGTTCTAAGCGTTTCAACAAAAGGGATGGAATGAAAAAGTGGAGAATAATACAAGGGTATACGCAAGAGGAATTAGCAAAAGAGCTTGGTGTAGGAGGTCCACAGATACATTACTATGAACAAGGGAGCACCATGTTCGGTGAAAGGTTATGGGAAATAGCAAGAAAACTATCAGTGAATGCTGAAGATCTGGCGCTTAAATCAACGAAAGAAAACTGCTGTGAAGACGAAGATACAGATAATGAAGGAGAAAAAGAGCTATTAAGCTGGGCAAGAGAGTTAAAAAAAATTAACAATCAAGAATCACAAGATGAACTGGATGTATGGGTAGAATTTTTATCCCAAAGAAGGCAAATTTACAAAGAAAAGATTGATAAAGCAGAGGGGATCAAAGTAGCAAATAATCTACTTATACTAGGTGTTTCTGTTGATGCTATTTCTTCAATAACTGGCTTGCCTGCAGAGTAGCCTTAAACGATACTTATTTTTTTAAACACGCGCTTAAGGGAATAAACATCTATTAATATCTTTTGTATTTTCATAAAAAAAATAAACAAAAAAAATCGAAAAAATTGACTTGACTTCCGCCAAAATGGATGGCTTTATGCCAATACTGCTAAAAAAAATAGCAGTAAACATTTAAAAACAATTTATTATTAATGAATGGTATATTTTATGAATAACAAGAATAATAGTGAAAAACTTATAGAAAAAATTGAGAGAGTACTACAAAGCGGAGGAGGAAGTGCTCTATTTGATCGTGAAATAGTGGCAGTACTTCTAGGGGCAGTTCATGACAGGGCCCAAGCTCAAGATGTTACTAAAAATCTAATGGACAATTGCCCAGGCATAGGAGAAATTTTAGGGCGAGAAATCGATGACCTGAAAATGATAGACGGAATGACCGAACATGCAGCCGCAGCAATTGAATGTGTTAAAGAAGCTTACAAGAGGGCACTAAGAGAAGGGTTAAAGAGAGGCCCTGTAATGGATAGCCAAGAAAAGCTCATAGAATATGTAAGGGTAAGTATAGGCTTTTCAGCAAAAGAAGCTGTCCAGATAATATATTTGGATACACAGTACCGTTTGATAAGAGACGAAGTGTATTTTGGTACAATAGATGAGGTGCACCTATCTGAAAGGAAAGTGGTAAAAAAGGCATTATCAATGGAGGCAGCATCAATAATATTAGCTCACAACCATCCAGGAGGGAGTTTAGAACCATCAGAAGATGATAAAGTTATGACTAGAGAATTAGTGTCAGCATGTCAAGGAGTGGGAATTGAGCTAGAGGATCACATTATTGTGACAGACAAAGGATATTGCAGCTTTAAGGAAAGAGAGCTGTTATAAACCAAATTTTTCAGGTTTGGGAAATTTACTGCTAGTGGAAGCAATACGAAATATGAATATAAGTGCTTTAAGGAAAGCATATTTCTATAGCTGAGATTTGGAAAAAGACATCACAAAAGTTGTAAAACATACAAGATCTTTGTATAACTTGTGTATTAAGTTATAATAAACGAATAAAAGCCCAAAAAGCTTTATTCTTTTGTTACAAATAGTTGCAAATTATACAAGATCTTTCTATAATTTGTATATTAAGTTAATAGTAAAGCAATAAATTGCTCTATAGACTTAGATAATATGCTTAATATAGGAGGCTTATATGGCTAGTAAAAAAATTACAATGGTTCGAAAAGACCCAAATAAAAAGAATCGTAAGTTCAATATTAACCGCAAGTTATTGGGCAAAATATTTAGTGCTCTTGAGGGCATTGATATACAACCGTCTAACTTTGTGAGCAAAATTAATAACCAAAATCCTGGAGGTACAATGCCTTCCCCTAGTAGAGATGGTCGCGAAAACCAAATAAACTTCGAAGAAGGACTTGATCGTATTTACGGCACAAAACCAGCAAGTAATCAAGAAGATTATCCAGAGGGGTTAAATCCATTTGTTTCAGGACTGCAAAAAATAAAGCTAAGTGCAAGGGAAAGTAAAGGATTGAGCCGGTTAAAAAGTGCAATTGTAACAGCAAAAAATCCAAGTGAGCTGAACAAAGTTGTAGATGAGGCAATAGCTGCTGGAATGAGGATGAATGGGTGTGATGAGGGAGGCCGGAGCTTTGCTGAGTCTGGGTATGCATTTTCACAAGTTCAAAAAAGGTGATCAGAAAAAGATAATGAGTAAATTAATACTAAGAGGAGCAGAGTTTCATGACAATCTGTTGCAGAATAAACTGTTAGGTGAAATTTATAAAGAACTGCAACCGGAAATGCAGCCACAGATAGATAAGCGACTTGAAGAACTAAGGAAAGTCGGTGAAAGTGCTGTTAAAAGAGGAGCCGTAATAGACGTGGAAATGGACAACAAAACATTTTTTATGGAATTCTCTGAGGATAGTAAAATAGAGGTTGCCAAGGTACTAGAAGGCACAAGAGATTTAGGTCTAGACAAAGGGTTAGGAAGTAACATTATAAAAATGGGCGATAGTGAAATTGAAGTCAGAACTGAGAAAGGAGGTGAGAGAAACTACATTGATGTATCAGAGAGTAGCTCAGTCGTGTTAGAATTTCCTACAAGTGTTGGCAAGCTAAATATTATATTGTACCATGATGTAAAAAACTGCTATCAAGTACAGGTAAGAGTGGGAAACCAAGAAATGTGGGCTGAACTACAAAAAAGAGGCGAAGTAGTAGGAAAAGGTTGCCTTTTTGGGGGAATGACAGTCAAAGAAGCGGTAGAAAAAGGAAGTTTCCCTAGGGATGGCAAGTGGAGTAAAGAGAAGGTTACAGAAGAAATAAAGGCGGTTAGTGGCTCAAGTGAAACACTATCGTGGGTGGATAGGACATGTGGAGGTAGCCAAGAAGCCTTTAGGAAACGTTAAACAAAGGGCTTCCTTCTCAAATTGGACTGCGTAAAAGCTTTATATAAATCGCAGTCCAAGCCGAGCTCTTCCAATAAACATAAGCTAAATTTAATCTTTTGACAAAGTAGCAAAAAGCCTATTAACAGGGTATAAATGTTTATTTCCGTAAAACCGTTGCGGCATGGCAAATATCTCTATAAGATACAAAATAGCGCAAAAAATAAGAAGCTGGAGGTTAAAAAGAAAATATACCATAAAAGACTTAGCAGACAAAACAGGTATAAACTATCATACGCTGCGAAGATATGAACTAGGGGTATGTAGCATTCCAGATGAGGAATTACAAATTATAGCAGACGCATTATCAGTTAGCTTGAGTGATCTGCTTCCTAGACAAAAAGTACTCAAAGAAAATCGTTGTTGTGATAAGACTCAATGGATGTCCAATTTCATAGCAAAAACAAGGGGACGCAAAGCAATTTACGCATTAACCAAATCTATTCGGGCTGAGGAAGAAAGTGCTATAAAAGCAGCAAGAATAAGAATGGCGAAGAATATGCTAAAGGCAGGATTTGCTAACGATATAATCTACCGAGCAACAGGTTTATCAGATGACGCATATGAAAATAAAGAAGAAAAAAGTTCTAGGCGTTCCAACAAAAGGGATGGAATGAAAAAGTGGAGAATAATACAAGGGTATACGCAAGAGGAATTAGCAAAAGAGCTTGGTGTAGGAGGTCCACAGATACATTACTATGAACAAGGGAGCACCATGTTCGGTGAGAGGTTATGGGAAATAGCAAGAAAGTTATCAGTGAATGCTGAAGATCTGGCACTTAAATCAACAGGAGAAAACTGTTGTGAAGACGAAGATACAGATAGTGAAGGAGAAAAAGAGCTATTAAGTTGGGCGAGAGAGTTAAAAAAAATTAACAATCAAGAATCACAAGATGAACTGGATGTATGGGTAGAATTTTTATCCCAAAGAAGGCAAATTTACAAAGAAAAGATTGATAAAGTAGAGGGAATCAAAGTAGCAAATAATCTACTTATGTTAGGAGTTTCTATCGATGCCATTTCCCAAGTAACCGGCTTATCCACTGAAGAACTTGAAAGTTCAGATAAATAAAGTTGAGATTACGGTTTTTCTTCCAGAATTAATTTGTAAAATTCCTCCTCGGTTAAAATTTTAACACCCAGTTCCACAGCTTTTTTGTGCTTTGATCCAGGTTTTTCGCCGACAACCAAGAAGGCTGTTTTACTTGACACACTTGAGCTTATTATGGCACCTAAAGATTCTACTTTTACTTGCGCTTCATTTCTTTCTGTTTTTGAAAGTTTTCCAGTAAAAACTACTGTTTTGCCATTAAAAATGGAATTACTAGTATTAGCAGCTACAGGAAGAATAGTTAACTGCACGGCGAGATTTTCTACCATTTCAACATTATTCTCATCAGAAAAAAATTCCTCCAAGGAAGCTGTAATCTCCTTGGCTACACCTATTATGCTCATTAATTGACAGCTACCATAAGACAATTGAGCAATAGCTTCGTACCAACTCTCATAAGATTTATAACGGTCGGCTATTAATTTTGCTGTATGCGGTCCGACGTGCAGAATCCCTAGAGCAGTTATAAATTTGTTGAGGGTTATGGTTCTTCTGCTATTTATTGAATCCAACAAATTAGATATCGACTGTTTACCCCACCCCTTTAGTTGACTTAAGTCGAAATTTTCAAGTTTTTCTTCGAGAGTAAAAATGTCAGGGATTTATTCTATCAAGCCAAGATCGTAAAAGAATTCTACTTGTTTATTGCCAAAACCTTTAATGTCAAAAACTTCCACAAAATGTTTTAACTTTCCTATTTGTTGTGCTGGGCAAAAGTTTTCTCCAGAACATCTAGCTTGTATCTTGTAAAAAGCATTTAATGTTTTAAGCTTAAGCATTAGATGGAGAAGGGAAAAACTTTGGTATTTGGCTTAGATATAAAATCTGTGCTGCAGATAAGAGTTCCCTTCTCAAAAGTATAGGCTGGACGGTATCGTAGAAAAACCTAAATGGTTCTAATTCTGTATTCACAAGGTAAGCCTTACTTTTCATTTTAAATGGTAACGTATGGGGTTATATATGATCAACAACTTTTTAGGAATAGACATATCAAAAGATCGCTTTGATGTTTTTCTTTCATTCATAAGCAAAAAAGGAAAACGTGAAACTAGGAAAAGGAATTTTAAAAACGAGGATTCTGGGTTTCAAGGTTTGCAGGACTTTCTACAAAAACATAATGTAGAAGAAGTAAAAGCCTGTATGGAAGCTACTGGTTGTTATGGCGAAGCTTTGGCTGAATTTCTTCACAATGCTGGATATTTTGTTAGTGTTGTAAATCCTTATTGCATAAAATCTTATGCAAGGAGTAAGCTTGTACGACAAAAGAATGATCAGACCGACGCAGAAATTATTGCTGATTATTGCCAAAGACAGGAACCAACTCGTTGGACACCACCTTCTCCTGAGTTAAAAAAGTTAAAACATCTTTATCGTTGCTCGGCTGCGTTAAAAGATGAATTGACATTGGTAAATAACCACTTAGAAAAAAAAGAGAGACTGCCTAAAGAAGTTGCAAATGCTTGGGAAGACCTTGCAATGAACATAGAACAAAGAATAGAAACAATAAAAAACTCCATACGTGAATTATTAAAGCAACACAAAGAGTTGTTGGAAAATTTTCAACTTCTACTGACTATTTCAGGTATAGGAGAAAAATCAGCAATAGCTATTTTAGCTGAGGTTCCTGACATAAAAGCTTTTAGAGATGCCAGGCAATTAGCAGCATATGCAGGAGTTATACCGAGAAATATAACATCAGGTTCCTCTGTATATGCCAAGCCCAGATTAAGTAAGGCTGGTTCACGAACATTACGTAAGGCACTTTTCTTTCCTGCTATAGCAGCTAAGAATCATAATCCTATTATTATGACTTTTTGCGAAAGGTTGAAAGAGAAAGGTAAGCATAATATGGCTGTTGTGGGAGCGGCAATGCGTAAGTTACTCCATATTGTTTTTGGTGTTTTAAGTTCAAAGAAGGCTTTTGATCCAGATCATATAAAAAACTATAGGGCTAAGAGGTTGGCTGAAGGTTTAGTGCTTTAAAATCAAAAAATGCTTTCTATCACATCTTATGCGAAATAGTATCTTACACAAATTTATTGAATGTAGTTGGTTAGTGGATATGTTGATAAGTAAATTTCTGCTGTCTTATATGTAACTAATTAACATATCCACTAACTATAATCTGTGTACCGCTACACAGGATGTAAATTGAAAGTATTTTTTGATTTTATGATGTAACTTGAGCAATTTTTATAATTTTTTTGTTGACTGGTGAGACGGTATCTTTGTCCTTGTATGTCAGTTTCTGTTACAGCAGTTTCATTTTTTTCGCATATCAGTTGGTCTCCAGTATTATCAAGCTTTTCTATTGAAGCAGCGATATCTTTGTCCTCTATAGCTATTGCATTACTGTTTTCGCATGGTTTATGTTCTATAGATTCTTCAAGACTACTTTTATTACTATTTTCATATGTGTCAGCAGGTGTCTCGATATTACCTTGAAGCACTTTTTCACTTCTAGCTGTAGTAGTTTTGGCTGTTACAACAGTGGACTGCTGGGTTACTCTCTTATTAAGAATATTTCCCAGTTCTCTTACAGCTTCACTATTTTCACACGCTTCAGCATAGGTGAATGGAGTGTAAGTTGTTTCTTTGCCATTTGAATGTTTTATTGTTATTCTTTTTTTGACAATCTCTTTCAAGATACCCTTTTCCTCAGAGATCTTTAACACTGCTCTAATCATGTCATTGTCTCTACGTGATATAGCATCTGTAAGTATTGTATGAGTTTCTTCCCGACCATCTGAATGTTTTGTGGTCATTTCTTCATTCAGAAATTCCTTTAATAGTTTTTGTTTTTCGGCTTCTTCTAAAAGATCTTTTACAGCTTGATTATTTTTATGACTTATAGCATAATGCAGTAGTGACAATGTCTCCTCTCTGCCCTGATACTTGTAAATTATTTTCGTTAAAAGAATCGTGCTTGCGTTATAGCTGGACTTTTTGAATACTCTATTTCTAAACCTTCCAGCAATACCTTTCCCTTCCTCTATTTTTCTTGCTAGTTTTTGTATATTCTTTCTATCTTTATTTGTTAACTCATATATATCACATACTAATTCACCAGTCAGTTTTGGCGTTTTCATAGCCTCCTATTATAGATTTGTTGATTTAGTGGTAGCGCAGTTGCTCACCCCATAAATTTGGTTCAATCAAAGTTGTCTTGCTACTTGAAATGTTTTCCTTGTAAAAATTTGGCTTATCTTTATGTCAGCTCATTCAAACAGCATCAACATGACTTAACTCTTTGGACGCAGGAATTCCCTAGGGATTATCCTATTGAATTCTATGATATTTTTTGCCACATTGTCTACAGTGCCCAGACACTGGGATCCAGGAAACTTAACTTTAAATAAGTGGCTGCATAATAAAGACTAGATTACAGCGTCACGTGCTGGAATGACACCCTACTTAACCGTCATACCGCGATTCATTCGCGGTATCTTTAGATCCCGCTAACACGTAGCGGGATGACGAATTGCTTAACCGTCATTCCGCCACGAACCGTCATGCCACCGCGAACCGTCATACCGCCGCGGTATCTTGGCAATAGATCCCGCTAACACGTAGCGGGATGACGAGCTTATCGTCATGCCACCGTGAACCGTCATACCACCGTGAACCGTCATACCGCCGCGGTATCTTGGCAATAGATCCCGCTAACAAGCAGTGGGATGACGAATTGCTATACCGCCACGAACCGTCATGCCACCGCGAACCGTCATACCGCCGCGGTATCTCGGCAATAGATCCCGCTAACAAGCAGCGGGATGACGAATTGCTATACCGCCACGAACCGTCATGCCACCGCGAACCGTCATACCGCCGCGGCGCTAACACGCAGCGGGATACTTGACCTTTACAGGGATGACGGTTGTCGTTTAGCTACAAACATTAAGAAATTTACCAAGCGAAAAAAAGGCAAAAGAAGTCCCGTGGTGCGAGTTTTGACTCTATATTACTGTAAGTGGCGCTGTAATAATGTGCTAACGCTTAAAATAAGCGCGATTTGGCTGAATGTAGAAAAAATAAAAAAGACATGCAGCCGCTATAATTTTATGTAATCCGCCAATAAATACTCTGAGTTTTTTACTGAATTTTGTCATTGAGCCTGCAGGTCAAGAACAAGTTTTGAGTCATAAATACCCTTAATACTACAATAAGGGGGCTGGTGAAGTTTGTCAAGTAAGTTTTTTCGTTTCTGCGGGCTAACTGCTAACCGACAGCTAACATTAACTACCAATATCGTATCTGAAGAAGCTCCCTGGCCATTCTAAAAAATTTAATGCTGAGTACACCTTACTTTTGGCTTCCTCTATAGTGCTCCCTTCTGCTACTATATTTAGCACTCTTCCGCCATCTGAAATCCAATTACCACTCTCATCTAATTTAGTACCAGCGTGAAATACCAATATACCAGGAATGCCTTCAATTTTATCTAATCCCTTAATTACTTCTCCCTTTTGATAATCACCAGGATAGCCTTTACTTGCAACAACTACACAAACTGTAGATTTGTTGTTAAGTTCCACCATTTTGACATTTAACTTTCCTTCTGCAACTGACAACATCAATTTTAATAAATCGCAATTTGAATCAAATCTAGGTAATATAGATTGCGTTTCTGGATCGCCGAATCTAACGTTATACTCGAGAAGTTTTGGGCCATCTCTGCAAATCATTAAACCAGCAAAGAGTACTCCCTTATAAGGCGTACCCATGTTAACCAATGCTTGAGCTGTAGGGTATATCATTTTTTGGATGATTTTTTGCTCCATGTCCTTACTTATAATTGAAGGTGATGAGTACGATCCCATACCCCCAGTATTTTGGCCTTCATCATTTTCATTCACTCTCTTATAATCTTTTGCGCACCCAAGAGTTACTACTTTCAACCCATCAACAAGAGCAAAAAAGCTTACTTCTTCTCCAATTAAAAATTCTTCTATGATTATTTCTTCACCTGATTCACCAAATTCTTTCTCCACTAGCATTGAATCTATTGCTGAAAAA
Organism: Wolbachia endosymbiont of Aedes albopictus; assembly: GCF_024804185.1. Taxonomy (NCBI): domain Bacteria; kingdom Pseudomonadati; phylum Pseudomonadota; class Alphaproteobacteria; order Rickettsiales; family Anaplasmataceae; genus Wolbachia; species Wolbachia endosymbiont of Aedes albopictus. Next base: position 55,366 of record NZ_CP101657.1, on the reverse strand, counting down.
GCTTCGTTTTCTGTGTAACATATCATCACGCCTTTCCCTGCTGCAATTCCATTTGCTTTCATTACAAGTGGAAACTTTATTTTATTGCTACGTACAAAATCTTTAGCTAATCCTTCATCAACAAAACACTCGTACTTGGCAGTTGGTATGCCATATCGCTTGCATAGTCCTTTGGTGAAAGACTTTGATCCCTCAAGTTTTGCAGTTGCTTGACTCGGAGCAAAAACATTTATTCCCTCTGCAACTAAATCATCAGCAAGCCCATCAATTATTGGTTGTTCTGGACCAATAACAACCAACTCTATATTTTTTCTCTTGCAAAATTGTGTGACATCCACTGAATTTTGAATATTTATATCCACAAGAGTCCCAAGATCTTTCATAGCTTGGCGACCAGGAGTTACATATAACTCAGTCAAGATAGGAGATTTTTTTAGAGCCCAAAGTAGAGCGTGCTCACGTCCACCAGAACCTATAACCAGAAGCTTCATCTTTATTTCCTCGCTTTTCTACATGTCAAAATTATTATTTGCTTATAACAGTATCATTACTCATGTATTTTTGCAACACGTTTGGTATTGCAATCGACCCGTCAGAATTTTGATAATTCTCCATTATGGCAACAATCGTTCTTCCTATAGCTAAAGCTGAGCCGTTTAAAGTGTGAACATATTTTTTTATCTTTTTATCAGTTTCTGAAGAGTATTTAGCGTTCATCCTTCTTGCTTGAAATGCACCACAATTTGAGCAGCTTGATATTTCTCTATATTTATTTTGCTCAGGTAACCATACCTCTATGTCATAAGTCCTTTGTGCAGCAAAACCCATATCACCACTACACAGTAGCATTACTCTATACGGTAATTCTAGTTTTTTTAATATCTCTTCAACAACACTCGTCATGCGCTCAAGTTCATCATTTGATAGGTCTTCAGTTGTAATACTCACCAATTCCACTTTACCAAATTGGTGTTGCCTTATCATGCCTCTCGTGTCTCGCCCTGCGCTGCCTGCTTCTTTACGAAAACACTCTGAATACGCAGTAAAACGAATAGGCAGTTCTTTTTCCTCTACTATTTTATCAGCAACCAAATTTGTTAAAAACACTTCACTTGTGGGAATCAACCTCAATTCGTCGGTAGTTAAATACGAATCGTCAGAAAATTTCGGTAGCTGACCAACATTATACATAGCCTCGTTTTTCACCAAAGCTGGGTGGTACACCTCAGTATAGCCAAATTCATTAACATGCATTTCAAGCATAAAATTTATTAATACTCGGCCAAGCCTAGCTAACTGCCCTCTTAATATCGCAAATCTTGATCCGGAAATTTTCGCCGCTTGTTCGAAGTCCATTAAACCTAATTTTTCTCCGAGTTCATAATGAGATTCTGGTACAAAATCAAACTGTCTTTTTCCTCCATATCTTCTCGCCTCTAAATTAGAGTTCTTATCTGCGCCTATTGGCACATCTTGCGCAGGAATATTCGGCAAGTTAGATAAAACATTCACTAACTTATCCTTTTCTGCTTGTTCCTTTAAGCTAATTGCCTCTATCTCATTCGTGATGTCTTTTGACAACTCTATTTGCTCTTCACAAGGGCTCTTGCTCATTTTAAGCTTCTTTATTTCCTCTGTGATTTCATTGCGCTGCCTATTTAAATCTTGCAATTTAGTGGTTAATGACCTTTTCTCGTGATCAATTTCTAATACCTCTTTTGCAGAAAACTCTCTTATCCCCCTGCTTTTCATTACCTTTTCAAATCCTTCAGGGTTTTTGCGTATATATTCTATATCGTGCATATATTGTGCTATTACTAACATTATTACTGTACTTCAAAAGCTCTTAATATTCAATATTTTCTCATATTACTAAAATTATTATGTTTGATTTTATTGCTAGAATTTGTTAAAATTAATTAACTTAGTGTTCATAAGGTATAGTATGTTGGGCATCACAGAAAAATATAATCAATTTAAAAAGAGCACTTACTTTGCTGGTGGAAAATTTGTTATCTACGCTGCTTGCGTATGCCTAGCAGCCACATTCGCTGCTGGCTGTTTAGGAACGGTAATAGGATCACCTCTACTGACCTTGCCACTTGCTATGCTAATTTCTCGTCCTATGATTTGGATTGCGATCGGAATAGTTCTTGCAGTCGTATATAAGGTAGCTGTTGAGCCTTTGTTTTACTCAGTCAGAGGTTACTTTAGTGAAAAAGAAGCTCCAGGGAGGTTTTGTGAAGATCTGCAAACTCTTGCACATCAGACAAATAGAGGAAATTATGCTTACTGGCTACAGCAACATGATATTGCCCACATTGCAAGAATCAAATATGGGTATTCAGAAGATTCTACAGGCAGTGTTGTATTCTTCTGTATACCTGGTAACCTTGAATCTTTGAATGAAAGATTAAGAGAATATAAAAATAAAGCAGAACTGGAAAGTTTGAACAAAACATTTACTTCAGTTGTTAACTTAGGTGGTAATCATTGGGTAACGCTGGTTGTTGCATACAACTTAGATAATAAACAATTTAGAGCTTACTATTGTGATTCTTTTAGTGCTGATTTACCAAGTCCTGGTAGTCAACGTAAGAAAATAGAACTTGCAAATGAAATTAAAGACAAATTGGTTGTACCTCTTACTGACCAAGCTGGTGAGTTAAATATGCAAGGAAAAAAAGAAATGAGTAAAGATGTCCAAGAGACAGCACAAACATGTCGAGACAGGAAAAATGAATTAGTTAACGTCTCAATAAATATCGACAATATGGTAAGTGCACTGGAAGCAATTTTGAAAATAAGAAGCGATAACATAAAAAGCTCTAAAACTAAACAGCAAAACGACGGCTGTAATTGTGGAATATTCGCGTTAGAAAATGCTTGTAAAATCACACAAATGTTCAACGAAGGTAAATCACTTGATAAAATTGACAAAGAGTTATCGGAATACAAATTTGATTTGAATGAGAAAAGAAGAGAGTTTGCAGAAGCACTTATGAATGATCAGGAATGGAAGAAAGATCTAGAGAGTGGGTTTTTATATGAGCTTCCGCCAAGGACGAAGACATCTTCTACCTCAGAGGTGCAGCATGTAGTTCACAATGAAGAATTATCATTAACCTCATGCCCCTGCAAATAGCAAGTTTGACGATTGATTCTTCAGTTATTTTAGCTCCAATGTCAGGGGTAACTGATTATCCATTTAGAAGTATTGTAAAGAAGCTAGGTGCAAGTTTGTTGGTTTCAGAGATGATTGCAAGCAGAGCCATGATCATGCAAACTTGCCAGAGTCTACAAAAAGCAAAAGTTGATGAGCTAACTGCCGTTCAGCTTGCTGGATGCGAGCCGGATGTAATGGCAGAGGCTGCAAAACTAAATGAGGATATGGGTGCAAAAATAATAGATATAAATTTCGGTTGTCCTGTTAAAAAAGTTGTAAACGGTTACGCAGGATCAGCGCTAATGCGCGATGAGAAAAAAGCCGCTGAGATAATTGAGGCCGTAGTCAAAGCAGTGAATGTGCCAGTTACGGTGAAAATGCGCACTGGATGGAACAATGAAAATCGCAATGCACCGAGACTTGCGAAAATTGCCGAGGATTTAGGAGCAAAAATGATTACTGTGCATGGAAGGACAAGAGCACAGCTCTATAACGGTCAAGCAGATTGGAAATTCATTAGAAATGTTAAAGAACAAGTGAAAATTCCAGTTATAGTAAATGGCGATATTAAAAACTTAAGTGATATTCAAAGTGCTCTTAAAGAATCCGGAGCAGACGGAGTGATGATAGGTCGTGGTGCCTACGGTAAACCTTGGCTGATTAATCAAGCAATGAATTTTCTGAATGGAAGCGAAACTTCTGAGCCAACAGCTTCAGAGAGATTAAGCATCATACTTGAGCATTACGACAATATTCTTGAGTACTATGGAAATGACACAGGAATAAAGATAGCCCGCAAACACATAGGTTGGTACAGTAGCGGGCTTCAAAGCTCATCTGAATTTCGCATGAGAGTAAATAACATGATAGATAGCACAGAAGTGAAAGAAAATATTATTGGCTTTTTTGGTCAAGAGACACACTAACTGTACTCAATTCGACTGATCATAATGTGATGCTACCACGCTCTCTTCCTTACCAGAGTGTAAATGACAACCATTATCCATCAACCATTTTTCGTCATAAGTTTCAATATCAAAATATTTTTCATATTTATCTACATTATCACAAAGTGAAAGTGCTCTGATCTTATTCATAATCAAACCTGTACCAGCAGGAATTAATCTTCCTACTATAACATTTTCTTTTAATCCACTTAAAGGATCACTCTTCCCGCAGAATGCTGCTTCTGTAAGTACTTTTGTTGTCTCTTGGAAAGAGGCAGCAGAAATAAAGGAGCTAGTTTCAAGACTTGCCCTAGTAATCCCCTGCAGAATAGGAAGATAATGAGCAGGCCGTTTGCCAGAGTTACTCATAGCATCATTTTCGCTATCAACTTCCAGCTTGTCAATGCTTTCGCCAACCAAGTACATAGTATCACCAGGATCAGTAATTTCCACTTTTTGTAGCATTTGTTTTAAGATCACCTCTAAATGCTTGTTGTCTATACGAACACCCTGCAATCTATAAACTTGCTGTATTTCAGAAATCATATAATGCGCTAGAGCTTCTAACCCAAGCACACGTAAAATATCATGGAGATCAGGGTCACCATCCATCAATAGATCACCTTTACGCACAAAATCACCTTCATTGACTATTACATGCTTACTTCTTGATACCAAATATTCAACTGGAGAAATTTGTTCATCTACAGGTTTAATTAATATACTGCGTTTTCCTCTACGGTCTTTTTCAGAAAACGCTACATAGCCATCTATCTCACTAACAATAGCATGCTCTTTAGGACGACGTGCTTCAAATAACTCTATAACCCTTGGTAAACCACCAGTAATATCACGAGTTTTAACTGACTCTCTTGGTGTTCTTGTAATAACATCACCTGCATGAACCTTCTGGCCATTTTGTACATTGAGCACTGCACCAATTGGTATAAAATAACATGCTTCAACGCCACTTGCGAGTGTCATTACTTCACCATTATCGTCAAGCAGCACAATACGAGGACGTAAACTAGCTCCACCAGAATGCAATTTCCAGTCTTTTACTACTTTGCTTGATATTCCTGTAGATTCATCCATCACTTCAGTGATCGAAATTCCATCTTTTAAGTCCTGATAAGACACTATACCAGTCTTCTCCGTGATAATAGGCAATGTATAAGGATCCCATTCCGCAACTTTATCGCCAATTTTTACTGACCCACTCTCATCCACATAAAGCTTAGCACCATAAGGTACACTATGCTTCAACTTCTCACTACCAAGGCTATCAACCAACACAACTTCACAGGAACGGCTTATCACAATTTTATTTCCGTTTCTATCTATAATTATATTACTATTGTTTAACTTTATTTTAGCACTAATAGAAGCTATAATATTTGAGGATTCAACGCCTCTAGTCATTACCCCACCTATGTGGAAAGTACGCATCGTTAACTGAGTACCTGGCTCTCCAACAGATTGAGCAGCTATAACACCAACTGCTTCACCTATTGAAACAATTTTACCAGTTGCAAGGTCTCTTCCATAACACAAAGAACACACACCAGGACTTATTTCACAAGTTAAAGGCGATCTAATTTTTACAGCATCAAGACCTGCAATGCTGATTTGCTTTACTTTATCCTCATCAATTAATTCCCCTGCTTTTACTAATAATTCTTTTGTCACTGGGTTATATATACCATTTGCAGATGTTCTACCCAGCACAACACTCTCTAGAGATGCAACTATAGTACTTCCTTCAACTGTAGCTCTCACAACAAGACCATTTTTTGTTTTACAGTCATGCTTTGTAACTATGCAATTTTGAGACACATCAACTAAACGACGAGTTAAGTATCCAGAGTTTGCAGTTTTAAGCGCAGTGTCAGCTAAACCTTTACGCGCACCGTGAGTAGAATTAAAGTACTCAAATACGTTCAATCCTTCACGGAAATTAGAAATTATAGGTGTTTCTATAATCTCACCAGAAGGTTTGGTCATGAGCCCTCGCATTCCTGCCAGCTGTTTCATCTGTGAAGTAGAACCCCTTGCACCAGAGTTAACCATCATATACACTGAGTTGTACTTACTATTTCCATCATATATAGATATTGCTTTTAACATATCACTAGCTATCATATCCGTACACTTAGACCATTCATCTATAACCTTGTTATACCTTTCACTTCTAGTTATTAGCCCATCTTGATATTGCATAGAGAATTTCTTAATTTCACCCCTCGCGTGATCAACATGTGTAGCTTTAGTTTCAGGTATAACCATATCACAACGACCAAAAGAAACACCAGAAAATGTGGCATACTCAAAGCCAAGTACCATTAGTTTATCAGAAAATGCCACTGTAGCACTTTGACCACAGTTACGATATACTAAATCAACTATACCAGTTATTTCCTTGACTGTTAATATCTGATTTATTAGATCGAAGCCTAGATTCTCATGCTTAGGAAAAATTTGCCATAATATCAAACGGCCGGGAGTTGTACAAACAGTTTTATAGTGAGTTTCACCGCTGCTATTAATATACTCCATCCTATACTTTATACTAGAATGAATATGTAAAGTACCATCACTCAAAGAATGCTCAACTTCACAAAAAGCACCGAAAGATGGTAAATTATCTTCCTTAGGTACTTGTAAAGTCAGATAATATATACCAAGTACTATATCTTTACTAGGAACTATAATCGGTCTGCCATTAGAAGGACTTAAAACGTTATTAGTGGACATCATCAACACCCTAGCTTCAAGCTGAGCTTCCAATGAAATTGGCACATGCACTGCCATTTGGTCACCATCAAAATCAGCATTAAACGCCGTACAAACAAGCGGATGAAGCTGTATTGCTTTGCCTTCAATAAGGATTGGCTCAAAAGCCTGAATACCAAGCCTATGTAGCGTAGGCGCTCTATTCAACAAAACAGGATGCTCTTTTATTACCTCTTCAAGCATATCCCAAACTTCTGGTTTTTCTGCTCTTATCAACTTACTAGCAAACTTAATAGTTGGAGCCATACCATACATCTTAAGCTTTGAGTAAACAAAAGGTTTGAATAGTTCAAGAGCCATTCTTTTTGGTAATCCACACTGATTTAGTTTCAAAGTTGGACCAACAACTATTACAGAACGTCCAGAGTAGTCTACCCTTTTTCCTAAGAGGTTCTGGCGAAAACGACCCTGTTTTCCTTTTAACATATCACTAATGGACTTTTTATATCCAACGGCACCAGCTTTGTTTACCAAAGTATTACGACGACTATTATCAAAAAGAGAATCAACTGCTTCTTGTAACATCCTTTTTTCATTACGAATCATAATCTCAGGAGGATTTAAGCTCAACAATTTCCTCAACCTGTTATTTCTATTAATAATAGTCCTATAATGATGATTCAGATCAGAAACTGCAGGACGACCACTTTCAAGCGATACCAAAGGACGCAAATCAGGTGGTAAAATAGGTATAGTTGTAAGTATCATCCACTCAGGCCTATTTCCAGATTTAATGAAATTTTCAATAATACGCAATCTCTTTATAATTTTCTTTCTTCTTATCTCAGAAGCAACAGACTCTAATTCTAGTCTTAAATCCTTCCTAATTTCATGTAAATCAAGGCGCGTTAGCAACTCTCTTATAGCTTCAACACCTTGCATAGCTACAAAACTATCGATCCCATAGCTATCTTTAGCTTCATTATAAGCTTTTTCACTCATAATCTCACCTTTTTCAAAAGGCGAAACAAGAGGATCTATCACGATATAATTATCGCTATATAAAATATTCTCAATATCTCTGAGAGACATATCCAATAATGCTCCAATTCTTGAAGGAAGCGATTTCAAAAACCATATATGAGCAACAGGAGATGCAAGCTCTATATGACCCATCCTTTCTCTTCTTACTTTGGAAGATGTAACTTCTACTCCGCATTTTTCACATATGCGACCTCTGTGTCTTCTTTTTTTGTATTTTCCACATAAACATTCATCGTCATTGACAGGGCCAAAAACCTTAGGGCAAAATAATCCACCTTTCTCAACTTTGAACGTACGATAATTTGCAGTTGAAACATCTTCTATCTCACCACAAGATATACGCTTAATACTTTCAGGGCTAGCAATCGATATGCTAACCTCATTAAAAGGTTGTGCAATGTTAGTGTGAGATATATCTTCAATCACTACATTATTTTGCTTTAAATCTACATTTAAACATAAAGAACGTAGTTCTTTTATCATCACATTAAAGGATTCAGGAATTCCACATTCAAAATTACTGTCACCTTTTATTATCGATTCGTAAATCTTAACTCTACCATTAATATCATCAGACTTCACAGTTAACATTTCCTGCAAAGTATAAGCAGCACCATAGGCTTGTAATGCCCAACATTCCATTTCACCAAAACGCTGACCACCAAAATGAGATTTTCCTCCTAGAGGTTGTTGAGTAACCAAACTATAAGGCCCTACTGAACGTGCATGAATTTTACCATCAACCAAGTGATGCAACTTAAGCATGTACATGTAACCAACTGTAACCTTGCGGTCGAATTTTTCACCTCTGCAACCGTCGTATAATACAGCTTGTCCAGAGTGATCCAAACCAGCAAGTTCAAATAATTTTGCTATTTGTTCATCTTTTGGACCCTCAAATACAGGTGCAGCAACAGGAACGCCATCACGTAATTTACGTGCAAATTCAATGAGATTATTATCACTAATATTACGAATATCATTACAGATAGATACGTTACTACCATAGCTATAAACCTCAATCAGGAAATCACGTAAATTGCTGTATGAACTTTTACAAGAGTTCAAATAGTTCTCTACTAACACATTCAACTCGTCATTTAGTGCATTCTTATTAGGTGTATTTAAAACAGAAGCCATTATTTCATCATCATCAATATTTTCAATTTTTTTATTGTCAAGGTATGCTACTGCAAATTGTGTAAAATTATCATCGTTAAGGGACCTAATTCCCTTGCAAAAAGCACTTTTGATTTTATTGATCTCATCGAGAATATTACTTACCCTTTCCCCTAATTTTCTACAAGCCCAACCTACATGCGTTTCCAGTATTTGTCCTACATTCATTCGTGAAGGAACACCAAGAGGGTTAAGAATAATATCAACAGGAGTACCATCTTCCAAATAAGGCATATCTTCCACTGGTACAACTCGAGAGATCACACCTTTATTCCCATGTCTACCAGCCATTTTATCCCCTGGTTGCAGACTATGTTTCACAGCAATGAAAACTTTTACTGACATCGACACACCTTGAGGCAGGTCATAACCTTCATGTAATTTTTCTACTTTTCGCTTAAACTGTGCTATTGCATGTGATACTTTTTCATCAAAATCTTTTTTTAAGCTCTTAACTTGCTCAGAAATGGATTGGTTTTTTAATCCTATACCCCACCATTGCTCACGTTCAATAGAGTCAAATTTTTCTCGATCTTGAGAACCAGAATTAATAAGAAGTTTCTTCAGTTCATCATAGAAATATTCACTAGTAACATTGATTATATAATCTCGCTCTCCCTCAAAGTCATTTACCTCTTTTTGTTTGATGAGTAATGCCCTTTCATTTTCTTCAACCCCCCTGCGTGTAAAGACTTGTACATCAATTACTGTCCCTTCAACATCTGGAGATGTATATAAAGAGGAATCCGCACAATCGAATGACTTTTCACCAAAAATTGTCATTAATAACTTCGTTTCAGGAGGCAATGAAAGAGAAGGTTTAGGTGTAACTTTACCTACCAGAATATAGCCTGGACCAACTCTTGTACCAATTTTCACTATACCACTATCATCTAAGTGATATAGATTTTCTTCATTGACACCAGGTATAGCACGAGTTATTTTTTCTGATCCTAAAGGGGTATCATGTACAACACAGTCAAATTCTTCTATATGAATAGAAGTAAAGAGATCTTTTTTAACAACTTCACTAGAAATAATAATAGAGTCTTCAAAATTATAACCTTGCCAAGACATAAAAGCGACTAGCAAATTTTTACCAAGCGCCAACTCACCACTGTTAATTGCAGGACCATCAGCTATTACATCACCCTTTTTAACATAATCACCTACGCACACTAGCGGTCTTTGATTAATACAAGTATTGTGGTTAGAACGCTGAAATTTCCTTAGATGATAAATATCTACGTCCAAGTAGTTAACCCTTTCTTTATCAAAAGCACGTATAACTATAGAGTTACTATCAGAACTATCAACTATGCCATCGCGTTTTGCTAAAACTACAGCACCAGAGCCAGAAGCTACAAAAGACTCCATACCAGTAGCAACCAGAGGAGCGGTGGGCTTCAATAAAGGTACGGCCTGACGTTGCATATTTGAGCCCATTAATGCTCTATTAGCATCATCATTTTCTAAAAATGGAATCAAGGAAGCCGCAACTGATATTACCTGCTTAGGAGATACGTCAATGTAACTCACCTGATCACTACTTACCATAATGAAACTACTAGCATATCTACAGTATAGCATATCATCAACAAAGCAATTATTTTCATCGAGCTTTGCGCTGGTATCAGCTATATAATATAAACCTTCATCTATGGCGGACAGATACTCAATTTGATCAGTAACAACCCTATTAACTACTTTTCTATAAGGACTTTCAATGAAACCATATTTATTAATACGCGCGTATATAGCTAAACTGTTGATTAACCCTATATTTTGCCCTTCAGGAGTCTCAATAGGGCAAATTCTTCCATAATGAGTTGGATGAACATCACGCACTTCAAATCCTGCCCTTTCTCTTGTTAAACCGCCAGGACCTAACGCGGACAACCTTCTTTTATGTGTTATTTCAGATAATGGATTAGTCTGATCCATAAATTGAGATAATTGAGAAGAATTGAAAAAATCTCTTAATACATTAGTTAACACTTTTGGATTAATAAAATCAGATGGAGAAACTTTATCTAAACTAGAAGTGGACATAGAATCAACTATTGCGCGTTCCAATTTCAACAACCCAGTTCTAAATTGATTTTCTATAAACTCTCCGACTGATCTTACTCTTCTGTTTCCTAAATGATCAATATCATCTACAGATCCTTGACCGTCACGTAACAATACTATTTTTTTTACAATTTCAATAATATCTTCATACGTTAAAACAGTTAAATCCTCATCATAATTTAATCCAAGGTAAGAGTTAAGCTTCAACCTACCAATGTTAGACAAATCATAATATTCCGGACTGAAGAAAAGATTACGGAAAAACTCCTCTACTATCTCTAAAACAGGAACTTCACCAGGACGCAAAACTCTATATATTTCATATAGCGCATCCTGATAAGACATGTTTTCGTCTAAGAAAAGCGTATTTAATATATAAGGTCCAACAGATACATTATCTATGTTCAATACTGATATTTCATCCACAGACAATAACTCAAGCTTCTTTATGTCTTCCAGTTTTATAGATTCACCAGCAGATAAAATTTTCGTAGAGCTAGCACTATCTATTAAATCTTCTGCGAGAAATAAACCACATATAGAATTGAAAGGAACCAGATACTCTTTCAATTCATTATCATATAGCTTTTTAGCTAGTCTTGAGGTAATACGAACGTTAGCTTTAAGCAGCACATTACCTTGAATATCCATTAAGTCAAAAGGCAACCTCACTCCTTTAAATTTATCAGGAACAAAAGGCACTTTCCAACCATCTTTATGTTTTACATACTTTATTTTCTCATAAAATCTATCGAGTATATCATTATTTGATAGACCTAACGCCTTTAACAAAACTGAGATTGGCAATTTTCTTTTTCTATCAACACGAAAATACAAATGGTCTTTAACATCAAATTCAATATCAAGCCAAGAACCCCTATAAGGAATAATTCTAGCAGAATAGATCAATTTACCAGAATTGTAAGTTTTTCCCTTGTCGCTATCAAAAAATACACCAGGAGACCTATGCATTTGTGAGACAATAACTTTTTCTACACCATTAATGATGAAAGTGCCCTTATCAGTCATCATAGGCAACCCACAAAAGTGGACTTCCTGCTCTTCTATAGATTTTACAACGGTTGCAAGTTTAGAATGATCTCCACTCCCTTTAATCGATTTATATTCATCAAGAGAAATACCATCCTGCATAACAACAAGACGTATAGAAGCAATAACCTGAGCAGAAAAAGTTACACCACGCTTTATACACTCAGATTCATCATACTTAGGATCATCTACCCTACAACTTATAAACTCAATAGTAGCCCTACGCAAAGGATCATTTATTGGAAAGATTGTATGAAAGATAACTTCAAGTCTTTCATTACCCTTATTCTTAGGAGCAAATGAATCATACGATTCTTTTTGAACCTTAACCAAATCCAATAAAGAATCTTTTAAATCAATCGACCTAGAATAAGAAACTCTAGGAACAAAAGCACCAGAAGCGTACATATAAGAAGAATCAACCATTAAAATACCCCAAACTAATTAAAAGAGCTATATAAATATAAAATTAATACATTAAATATTATTCAAGCTCCACTTTAGTTGCTCCTGCTTCAATAAGTTTTTGCTTGATTTTTTCTGCTTCGTCTTTAGGAACATTAGCAGTTAAATCTTTAGGTAAAGATTCAACCAACTCTTTTGCTTCTTTTAAACCCAATGTAGAATTAACTTCTCTCACAGCTTTAATAACTCCTATTTTTTTACTCGCATCAATTTCTTTAATCACAACTTTATACTCAGCTTTTTCTTGAGCAGCAGGAGCAGCAGCATTATCACTAATAGGCGCCCCAGCACCAACAGCCCCACCAAGAAAAGAACCAGCTGGAAACCCTATTTTCTCTTCTAGAACTTTTACAAGTTCAGAAGCCTCTAATAGGTTTAAAGATAATATTTTATCAACCAAATCACTTGTTACATTACTCATAATTACCACCTTACTTAACAACAAATTTATTTTTTAGAACTATAATAATCCAAAACTCTCATAAGCCTCATAGAAGATGAATTAATAGACAACGCCAATCGAGCAGGAATATCATAAGATATTAAACGCATAATTTTAACACGCAATTCATCCAGAGAAGGCAACTTAGCCAGTTTATTAACATCTTCCACTGTTAACAATTCATTTATATGAGCCGCGCAAATCACAGACATTTTTTCTTTGTTAGCATTAATAAAATCAACTATTAACTTTGCAACTTCTACTATGCCACTAGAGTATATAATAGCAACAGAACCAGAAAATTTACCTGATAAATAAGAAAATTTACCAGTCCTTTCCAAAGCCAAGCGCGCTAGAGTGTTTTTAACTACTAATACCCCACCTGCTATAGACTTCAGGCTATTCCTCAGAGTTAATGAATCATTAGCATTTATAGATTTAAAATTTACTAATATCAAGAAATCATTATTTACAAATACGTTTATTGTGCTCTGTATAAATTCATCCTTATTTTTACGCTTCACGGTATCACTCCCTTAAATTATATCTTCCACTTTACTTATCTTATAAGCTTCACCCATAGTTGAATTTAAAAAAACACCCTTAAAGTAAATTCCTTTCGCAGAAATAGGTTTATTATCTTTAATTACTTTAAGAAAGGCTTTTAAATTTTCTAGCAAGTCATCAATATCAAATTTAATATTTCCTAATTTACCATGAATAACACCATTTTTATCTGTTCTAAATTTTATCTGACCAGACTTAATGGTTTTAATAGCTTCTGCAATGTTAGAAGTCACAGTACCAAATTTAGGGTTAGGCATCAGCCCTTTAGCACCCAATACTTTTGCAATAGGAGTGATTTTTGCCATAAAACCAGGAGTAGTAATGCACCAATCAACATCTAATTTTCTACCTTTTTTTATTTCTTCAACTAAATCCTCTCCTCCTACAATATCAGCACCAGCTTTTTCAGCTTCTAATAAATGTTTATCTTGAGCGAAAACAGCTACTTTAATATTCTTCCCGATACCTTTAGGCAAAACTACTGTACCACGCACCTGCTCTTCAGATTTACGTGAATCTACGCCTAAATTGACTGCAATATCAACTGATTCATTAAATTTTGCTGAAGCAGACTCAATAATCTTCTTCAAACACTGCTTAGGATTATCATTATATGTATTCATTTATCTAACCTTCCACAACTTCTATACCCATAGATTTTGCAGTGCCTACAACCATTTTCACTGCTGAATCTTCATTATCCATTTTCATATCAACCATCTTGCACCTTGCCACTTTAATTATAGCAGACATAGGTAATTTAGCCACTAATTCTTTACCAGGATTACCAGAACTTTTACTTAATTTAGCCTCCTGCTTAAGTAAATAAGCCACAGGTGGACCGCTGACAGTAAAATCATGAGAGCGATCATCCTTTATGGAAATTCGCACTGTTACTAAATCGCCTACTTTATAATTAGCGTTAGCAGCGCTAGTAACTTTATTAAAAGCTTCACAAAACTTAGGAACAGGTATACCACGTGGACCAAGTACTGAAGCAATTTTCGGTCCTGGAATTGCTTTCCCAGCTTCCATAAGTAAGTTAATCTTAGCAACTATAACACTCATAATTAATCCTCTATTTTTTCTACTTGAGCCAGATCAAGCTCTATTATTGTCGGCTTACCTAAAATTGATACTTCCACATTAATAATTTTTTTCTCATCGTTTACCATATTTACCTTACCAGTAAAATTTTGAAAAAGACCATCATTAATTTTCACTTTTTCACCTTTTTCATAACCATAACCTAACTTCTTTGTCTCTTGAGCATTATAAAGTGCATTACACATTGAGTGAATCTCATCGTCCAAAATCACCTTTGGAATATTACCATTTTTCAAAAACCCATAAACCTTAAGAGATTTTGGTATATTATTGATAAAATTCAATACTTCATCGCATAAATTCACGTATAAAAAGACATAACCAGGAAAGCATTTCCTTCGTGTAGCAATTTTCTTAGATTTCAACTCTACTTCACTTAGCTCTTCATATGGAATAAAAACTTCCTTAAAGTAACCATTAACACTCAATCTCATAGAATTTTCCAATATATGTTGGCGCACTTTCTCTTCACAATTGGAAGCAACTCTCAAGATATACCATTTATATCTATTAAATTCTTTACACTTTAAACTTATCTCATCATCTGAAATCATCTCAAAATCACCAGATTCACCACTGCAGAATCCAGGCGTTTGATTCAAAATATTTTTGCTTTCATCACATAGATGCATATATACATACACTTCACATAACTCTTTTATATCAGACTTTGAATTACATACCGTTTGATAAGGAATAAACACTTTCTTAAAATAAACAGCATTACTTACCAATTCGCGTATATTTTGCTCATATCCATAATCAACTCTAATGATATACCATTTATATTCACATTCCATAAATAATTCCAAATAAAGCCTTAATTACGTAAAGAGACATAAAATCCACGAAACAGAAGAAAATCGAAAAGCATAATATAACAATCATCACAACAAATAGAGATGACAACACCTCCTGTTTCTTTACCCAAGCAATCCTTCGTATTTCTTGCTTTATATCATAGAAAAAAACACACAAACTTTTTAACATTTTCACCACAACATTAATGCAGGAGCGATAGGAATTGAACCTACAACCTCTGGTTTTGGAGACCAGCGCTCTACCAATTGAGCTACACTCCTATAACTCAAACTCTCACTCCAAAATTTCAGAAACAACACCAGAACCAACAGTTCTACCGCCTTCTCTTATCGCAAAACGCAATCCCTTATCCATTGCTATCGGTACTTGCAATTCTACTTCTACACTCACATTATCTCCTGGCATTACCATCTCCTTCCCTTCTAGCAATTTTATGCTCCCAGTTACATCCGTTGTCCTTAAATAAAACTGTGGCTGGTAATTCGCAAAAAATGGTGTATGCCTTCCTCCTTCCTCTTTCTTTAATATATAAACCTCCGCCCTAAACTTTCTATGCGGCGTTATCGTCCCCGGTTTTGCTAATACTTGCCCTCTCTCCACTTCTTCTCTTTTTGTTCCTCTGAGCAATATTCCTACATTGAGTCCTGCACTCCCCTTATCTAGCAACTTCTTAAACATTTCTACACCTGTGCATATCGTCTTTTGCGTCGCTTTCAGACCTATTATCTCTATCTCTTCTCCCGTCTTTATCTCCCCCTTCTCTATCCTTCCTGTTACCACCGTTCCTCGCCCCGATATCGAAAATACATCCTCGATTGGCAATAAAAATGGTAAATCCACAGGCCTTGGTGGAACTGCCACATATTCATCTAACTTTTCCATCAATTTATCTATTGATTTCTTTCCATATTCGCTGCTGTCATCCTCCAGCGCTTTCAATGCAGACCCCACTACCACAGGCACTTCATCCCCTGGAAATCCGTATTTATTCAGCAATTCCCTCACTTCCATCTCTACCAAATCTATCATATCAGCATCAGCAACATCAGCTTTATTTATATACACCACGATATATCCAACACCTACCTGCTTCGCTAGCAATATATGCTCTCTCGTTTGTGGCATTGGCCCATCAACCCCCGACACTACCAATATTGCCGCATCCATCTGTGCTGCACCTACTATCATGTTCTTTACATAGTCAGCATGTCCAGGACAATCAACGTGTGCATAATGCCTTTTTTCCGTCTGATACTCAACATGCGCTGTTGCTATCGTTATCCCCCTTTTCCTTTCTTCTGGCGCCTTATCTATCTGATCGTACGCTACAAAATTTCCATAATGCTTTGTTATCGCCGCTGTTAACGTCGTCTTCCCATGATCCACATGTCCTATTGTTCCCACATTTACATGCGGCTTTCCAAATGCTTCCACTACTGCTGTCATAATTATTACCCTTAATTATACTTTAACTTTAACTCATCAACCACATATTGTGGTACTTGTTCATAATAAGAAAAATGCATACTATACTGAGCTCTTCCCTGAGATATAGAACGCAAAACATTTATATAACCAAACATATTTGCAAGAGGTACGAAAGCAAGAATTATAGTGCTACTATTATGCGTTTCCATACTTGAAACTTGCCCCCTTCTGCTATTTACATCGCCCATGATATCACCCATATACTCTTCAGGCGTAATGATTTCAACTTTCATTATAGGTTCTAACATTTTTGGACCAGCTTTATTTGCCATCTCTTTAAAAGCACCTTTAGCAGCAAGTTCAAAAGCTAAAGGACTAGAATCAACTTCATGGAAAGCACCATCAATAAGGGTAGCCTTAAAATCAATAACCGGAAAACCAGAGATCATGCCTCCTTCTTTTATCAACTCTAAACCATTTTGTACACCAGGAATATATTCTTTTGGAATTGCACCACCTACAATTTTACTTTCAAATTGAAACCCAGAACCAGGCTCAAGAGGTTCAAATATAATCTTTACTTTTGCAAATTGGCCAGCACCACCAGATTGTTTTTTATGAATGTAATCAATTTCAACAGATTTAGTGATAGTTTCACGATATGCAACTTGAGGCGCACCGACGTTAGCTTCAACGTTAAACTCGCGCTTCATTCTATCAACAATAATCTCAAGATGCAGCTCACCCATGCCTTTCAATATAGTCTGTCCACTCTCCGCATTTACTGACACTCTTAAAGAAGGATCTTCTGCAACCAATCTATTTAAAGCAACACCTAATTTTTCCTGATCTGAAGTAGTTTTAGGTTCCACGGCAATTTCAATAACAGGCTCAGGAAATTCCATACGCTCTAATAATATAGGAAAATCAGATGAACATAAAGTGTCGCCAGTAATTGTTCTCTTTAATCCAACTAAGGCAACTATATCACCAACTTTAGCTTCGTTTATATCTTCTCTGTTATTTGCATGCATAAGCAGCATTCTGCCAATTCCTTCAGTCTCATTTTTTCCTGCATTTAATACAGCAGATTTAGATTTTAACTTACCAGAATAAATACGAATAAACGTCAAGCTACCTACAAACTTATCCGTCATCACTTTAAATGCAAGAGCAACGAATTTCTCTTTTTCTGAAGGTTTGATCTCAATTTTCTTTTCTGAATCTTTAGGATCAGTTCCAACAATTACATCAACATCAATAGGAGAAGGTAAAAAATCAACCACACCATCTAAAAGTGGTTGTACGCCTTTATTTTTAAAAGCTGATCCACATAATACAGGAACAAATTTTCCTTTAATGGTCCCATTTCTCACGCATTTTTTCAGTAAATCCACTGGCAGATCGTTAGACTCAAAGTAAGTATTCATCGCTTCATCATCCATCTCAGCTGCAGCATCTAATAAAAGATTTCGATATTCTTGAGCCTTGTCAAGCAAATCAGAAGGAATATCTTCATAAGAAAATTTAGCGCCCAACGTTTCTTCTTGCCATATAATGGCTTTCATAGAAATAAGGTCAATTATACCTTTGAAATCTTTCTCACTTCCTATTGGCAACTGAATGACTAAAGGTGCTGCACCAAGCTTCGTCTTTATCATATCAACACATCGATAAAAATTTGCCCCTATTCTATCCATCTTATTAACAAAGCAAATACGAGGAACGCTATATTTATCAGCTTGACGCCAAACTGTTTCAGATTGAGGTTCAACTCCAGCAACTCCATCAAATACAGCAACTGCACCATCCAAAACCCTTAAAGATCTCTCAACTTCAATAGTAAAATCAACGTGACCTGGAGTGTCTATTATATTGACCCTATGATCATTCCAAAAACATGTTGTTGCAGCAGATGTGATTGTAATACCACGCTCTTTTTCCTGCTCCATCCAATCCATAGAAGCTGCCCCATCGTGCACTTCACCAATTCTATTTTGCTTGCCAGTATAAAATAAAATACGCTCTGTTGTGGTAGTCTTACCAGCATCTATGTGAGCCATTATTCCTATATTTCTGTATTTAGATATCCCAATTTCCATATCACAATTAATTAGCTAACATTAAAAACGAAGATGAGAAAATGCCTTATTAGCCTCAGCCATTTTATATTTTTCTTCGCACATCTTAAACGCACCACCGCGTTTATTATAAGCGTCCAGTATTTCAGATTGCAAACAATCAACAGTGATTTTTCCACTCTTTTTTCGAGCAGCAGAAGTTGCTTTAGCAATCCACCTTAACGCTAAAGAAATAGCTCTATCTTGTCGAACTTCAACAGGCACTTGATAAGTTGCACCACCAATGCGTCGAGAACGCACTTCTATAGAAGGAGTAACATTTTCTACCGCTGTTTCAAAAATTGATAACCCACCTTCGCCTATTTTCTTTTCAGCTAAAGACAAAGCATCATAGATAATCTTTTCTGCAGTAGATTTTTTACCACATTTCATGATTGTATTAATGAAACGCATCAACAAAACACTGCCGTAACGCGAATCAGGACTTATTTCTCTTTTTTTTGCTTTATTCCGACGAGCCATAAACTTTAACCAGATTTCTTTACACCATATTTTGAACGAGCTTTCTTTCGATTTTGCACACCACGCAGATCAAGGGCACCTCTTATTATGTGATAACGCACACCTGGTAAATCTTTAACCCGCCCACCACGTATCAAAACAACAGAGTGCTCTTGTAAATTATGACCTTCACCAGGTATATAAGCTGTCACTTCACCATACCCACTAATTTTTACTCTGGCTACTTTACGGAGTGCTGAGTTAGGCTTCCTAGGAGTTGTAGTATACACCTTAGTGCAAACACCTCTCCTTTGAGGGTTGCTTTCTCCCAAAGCTGGTACCTTTTTCTTATGGGTCAATCCTAATCTACCTTTACGTATTAATTGATTTATCGTAGGCATATGTTATAAACTCAAGCTCATTAAAATAACTAAGTTTTTAGTTATAAAATAATAAACCTCAATAGTCAATATAAAAATAAACATTACTACTCTAATAATTAAGCTCAACTGCTTTGAAAGCCATCAGTAGACTTCTTGCACTACCTCCCAAGCCACAACTGTCATTCAGTAGAAACGAAAAAACTTACTTGACAAGCTTCGCCAGCCCCCTTATCATGATAGTGAAGGTATTCAGTTATCTTCATCTGTGCAGATTAAACAGCAAGAAAACAACGTAGTTGGCGTCTTATTTTTAATTTTTTGCACTATGTGCACCTTATGTCTTCACAACATTTCTGGGTTTTTACCTACATAAGCTGAAACGCGCTTATAAGTCGTTTAAGACAGTATAGTACGCCAATTTGCAGGATTAGAGAGTGACAACTAGCTAAAGCGGGGTTTCTTTTGCCTTTTTTTCTGCTTAGTAAATTTCTTAAACATTTAAACTAAGGTGAGTTGCGTTTAAAAGCAGCTAAATTGCAGTGTTTAAGATTTAAAAAACGCCAAATACTGAAAATAGACAATGACCAGGTCTTCTTTTGCCTTTTTTTTCGTTTGGTAAATTTCTTAATATTTATAGCTAAACGACAATCGTCATCCCGCTACGTGTTAGCGAATAAGAGATACCGCGAATGAATCGCGGTATGACGGTTAAGTAGGGTGTCATTCCAGTCTGGGATCTAGTTCTTATTGTACATTTACTTAGTGTAGAGTTAAGTTTCCTGGATCCCAGTGTCTGGGCACTGGAATGACACCGAAGGGGCTACTGCTGTTTTGGATGGAAACCAGTGTCAGCTACTTTCATGACACCCTGATCTCGTCATCCCGCTACGTGTTAGCGGGATCTATGCTAAGAGATACCACGAATGAATCGCGGTATGACGTTCTGCTGCTTGTTAGCGGCTAAGAGATACCGCGGCGGAATGACGGTTAAGTAATTCGTCATTCCGCTATGTGTTAGCGGATGAGATACCGCAGCGGTATGACGGTTAAGTAGGGTGTCATTCCAGTCTTGAATCTAGTTCTTATTGTACATTTACTTGGTAAGTTTCCTGGATCCAAGTAGTCAGGGCACTGGGATGACAGGAAAAGAGGCTACTCAGATGACAAGAAAGGGGCTACTCGGATGACAAGAAAGAGGCTACTCGGATGACATCTTTATTCTTGGTATAAATTACTTTTATATCTCAATGTTCATACAGCTATGCACGTTGCCGCATAGTGGATGAGGTGTATTACCTCTAAGAGTATGGTTTTACATAATAATATAACATTCTGTTCATAAATCAATGTTTCAACGTACAACAAGAACATTTTCATTGTGATTAAGATTTCTAGTATGTATATTAATAAATCTTGTTCTCAACTAAGTAATGAAAGTAATAATTGTTATAATAATGTTATTGTGTAGCAGTTACACAATGGCAAGCGAGCGAATAAGTCTAGTGGATAAAAAACTATCTCAAGGATATGTAGCTCCAGTGCTTACAGAAGGTAGCGTTATTTTATCAGACAAGCACGGCGCTTTATATTCCTTTGATATTGATAACTCAAAGGCTATGAATTGGAAATTACACCTCTCACATAGGAAAAAAATTGGTAACATGAGCCTATCGCATTATGAAAAAAATGTTTTCTTTATAGTCGATAACACTTTACACGCAATAGATGCAAAAACTGGCAAGATTGAGTGGGAAAAAGAATTGAGAGCTCCAGTAAGAGGGAAAGCAGCAGTAATAAATAATAAATTGGTAGTATTGACTATTGATAATCATCTGTACGTGTTTGATATAAAAGATGGCAGCTCTGCTTGGGCTTATCAAAACGGTATCAATGAGGTTCGAGGTTTGTATTCCATATCGCCAACAATTTCTAACGATAAAATAATAGCACCATTTTCAAATGGTGAGTTAATAGCTTTTAATGAAGACGGTAAAAAATTGTGGAGCCAAAAATTGGCTACAAACCTTTTGGATACACAGCTCACAGATGTAACTACTACACCGAGAGTGCTTGGCGATACTTTAATAGCTACAAATAATTCTTATATTTATGGTATTAACGTGAGATCAGGAAATATTTTATGGTCAAAGTCACTGCAAGTAAAAAGTGTATCAGACATTGAGTCATATTATAGTCCTCTTATTCCTGCAGAGAAACAAAAAGAAGGCGGAAGAATTTTTATAGTAACTAAAGATAATAAAATAATCGGCCTGGATATAAAAAATGGAGAAACAGTCTGGGCATCTGATTTAATAGAAAATACGCAATTGTTTGCTCCAATTATGCATGCCCATACACTGTGGGTGACAAGCAATAAAAGTTCAATGTTTGCTTTTCCTGGATCTGAAAGTGCAGGAAAGGTAGTCAAAGTACCTGGTAATGTGTTTCACACTCCAGTGTTTACTCACGGTAAAATATATGTAACAACTGAGGGAAATGGTGTTTATTCTTTAGAAAATAGGTTTGTTCTTTATGATTGATTATGATCTGATTGTTATAGGTGGTGGTCCAGGCGGTTATAAGTGTGCTATCGCTGCTGCAAAACTTGGATTGAAAGTTGCCTGTATAGATAAAAATAGCATTTTTGGTGGTACGTGCTTGCGAGTGGGGTGCATACCCTCCAAAGCACTACTCCATTCTTCCTATCAGTATGCTCACACGAAAAATAATCTGTCAAAGCTTGGCATAAAAATTAAGGATGCAAGTTTCGATTTAAAAGAAATGCTAGGTTATAAGGACGCCAGAGTTCAGGAACTCGGAAAAGGTATAGAATATCTGTTTAACCTTCACAAAATCACTAAAATCAATGGGCTTGCTTCTTTTGACCAAGGTAATCTTGAAGTTTCAGTTGAAGGTAAGGTGCTGAAGACAAAAAATATAGTAATTGCAACCGGTTCTGACGTTATTTCTTTGCCAGGAATTAATATCGATGAGAAAGACATTATTTCTTCCACCGGTGCACTATCTTTAACTGAAGTACCAAAAAAACTTGTCGTAATCGGAGCCGGGGCAATAGGGCTTGAAATGTCTTCTGTATGGAGGAGGCTAGGGTCTGAAGTCACTGTAGTAGAATTTTTTGACAGAATCGCTGCAGCAATGGATGGAGAATTAAGTAAGTCTCTACTTTCTAGTCTACAAAAACAAGGAATAAAATTTTTACTTAGCACTAAAGTTGAGGGAATAAAACAAAGTAGTAACTCTTTGAGTGTGAAAGTTTGTTCTGTAAAAGATAATCAAACAAACACTATAGAGGCGGATAAGGTATTGGTGGCAGCAGGACGTAAACCATACACTGAAGGTCTTGAAAAAATAAAAAAAGATAATCGTGGTTTCGTTCAAGTTAACAACAGATATGAAACTAATGTGAAAGGAATATTTGCTATTGGTGATGTGATTGGTGGAGCAATGCTTGCTCATAAAGCAGAGGAAGAAGGAGTGGCAGTTGCAGAGATAATAGCAGGACAGTCACCTCACGTTGATTATGAAATTATACCATCTGTCATTTACACTCACCCTGCGGTTTCTTCGATCGGTAAAGCCGAAGAGGAACTCAAAAATGCTGGCTATAAGTACAAAGTTGGTAAATGTCAATTTGCTGCAAACGGCAGAGCAAAAATCACTGATGATGATGAAGGATTCGTGAAAGTGCTGACTTGTAGCAGAGCAGATACAATACTAGGTGTGCATATCATAGGAGCATACGCTGATACGCTAATCAACGAAGCAGCGGTTGCAATGGCATATGGCGCAGCAGCAGAGGATATATACAGAATTTGTCACTCTCATCCTGATATAAATGAAGCCTTTCGAGATGCGTGCATCGATGCTTTCTTTAAAAAATAATTGTGGACCTCGGTTCAATCATTGAAAAATGGTATGAGTGGCTGAGGTGCAACAGATCTTATTCACCAAACACTTTAGAGTCATACATGAGGGACTTGAAGGATCTTATAAATTTCCTAAATACTCACATTGGTGGAGAAGTAAATGTTGGCACTCTGAAAAATTTAAGCATACCTGAGTTAAGAAGTTGGCTTACCTCTCGTTACGCAAGAGGTGTAAACGCAAGATCCAACACTCGAGCACTCTCAGTAATCAGAAATTTTTTCAAGTACATAAAAAACAACTACAATATAGACAATGAAGCTGTATTTTCTTTATCAAGGCCAATTCAGAGAAGAACTTTGCCCAAAGCACTTTCAATATCTAATATAAAAACTTTATTGAAAGAAATGAAACTATCCGACCTGGGTGAACCTTGGGTGGTAAAAAGAGAAATTGCAATTATCGTCCTGCTATATGGTACAGGCTTAAGAATCAGTGAAGCGTTGAACCTTGGGGTTAGTGATATTAACAATGAAAGTTTAATAGTAACAGGTAAAGGAGATAAACAAAGGCAGGTATTCATTCTTCCGGTAGTAAAAAAATGTATACAGGAATATGTAAAAGCCTGTCCTTATCTTGGCATTAATGATGAAGCACAATATCTTTTTTTGGGAGTAAGAGGAAAAAAATTGGGAAGAACTTATGTGGCTAATCGTTTGCAGAAAATAAGGAGAATATTAAATCTGCCAGAAATTTTATCTCCACATGCATTTCGTCATAGTTTTGCTACTCATTTGCTTCAGGAAGATATTGATATAAGATCAATACAACAACTGCTTGGTCATTCGAGTCTTGAGACCACTCAAGTTTACACTCACCTCAGTTATCAAGATGTTTTTAACATGTACAAAAATTTTCAGCAGAGTTTGGAGAAGAAGTCAAAACCTTAACTTCATTCTAGACTGATAACATTACCAAGCTGAGTGCTTCTAACGTCGCTAAGTGCTGTTTTTGTTTTGTATAAACAGTAGCATCCAATTGTAAAGAAGGCAAATGCAGTTACAGCAAGTGGAATACATATTTCCAAATTAGGTGTTGTTAAACATGCACCAACAACCAATGCTGCAGACAACACAAGAGAAGCGACAGCATAGTTGTATTGCTTTCTACTTTGATCAATTTTTTTACTAAGTTGAGTAAGTCGACTACTTAGATCATTAACCCCTGCTTGCTGACTTAATTTCTTTTGTTTTAGCTCTTTTTTTTCTCTGTAAGTTGAGCTTCTTTTCTTTCAAATTCATCTCTAAAGTTTTCGAGCTGCTGCAACTCTCGAGCAATGAATTCGTCGTTTATTTCTGGTTGAACATTATGTTTATTTGCTACAGGTTGCTCTGCACTTACAGGAAATTTTTCATTTAGATAATTTGTAATAGATTCGATTGGATTATTAACACCCCTCAATGCAGCAGTAACAATTGCATGACTCATGAAGCAATTATCTTCTACTAATTTTTTTACATCATCTAAATCTTTTTTATTAATAGTAGCGGTTAATCGCTCTGTAATAGCTTGTTTAATTATTTGCTTCACCCACGAATTTCCCTCTATAGCTTGTATTGGCTTTATTTGACTAAAATCTAGCTCTTTATGTTTTAAAAGTTTTGTCAATACTTCTTTGTTATCTGATGTTATTTCTTGTAAACATGATTGAATAATTAAGCTAAGCGGCGTTTCTATTTCTTCACTTCGGCTTCTTTTCCAGCAATTAGGGTTAAGCTCTTGATTTAATAGTCTTTTCGCTTGGTAAATGTTTCTGCTAGAAAGAGCATCTAATAATTCTCTTCCTTTTCGTGCTTTTTGTATTTCTATTATCAAATACTCAGCACGATTTTGTCTAGCACATTCATCAGAATTTTGCTGTTTTTTATTGGTTAGATAAGTGATTATGTTTGGATGACTTAGTAAGAGCTGTAACGTTTTCTTTTGCTGAAAGCACATTGCTAGATGCAAAGCTGTATTGCCATTATTTTGTTCACGAATATTAACATCTATGCTCTGGTGTAGTAGAAGTAACCTAATCATATTCTGATACTCTTTTTTTGTTCCAGAGCCTGCAGACAAATTAGTAACTATGGACGCCAAAGGTGTCATGCCTTCTTTATCAAACGCATTAACATTCGCATCTCCTTCCAAAGCTTGTTTAAAAGCTTCTAGGTTTTCATCATCAATAGCTTTAAATAACTTTTGTGTTGGTTCATCGAGCGGTTCTGGAGTTCTCTGATTATATCCGTAACCAGTAGTACTTGTACTATTCCATCCATGAGGCATATTAAACCTACCTAACAATTTACTAATATAATTATGAAAAAGAAAAGGAAAATTGCAAGTAATTTATTCAAAATCCTAGAATTAACTACGACTCTAAAAACTTTTCTGCATCAAGTGCAGCCATGCACCCTGTTCCTGCTGCAACTACTGCCTGACGATATACCTTATCTTGAACATCACCTGAAGCAAATACTCCTGCTTTACTAGTTAAAGTTGTTCCAGGTTTTGTAATTATATAACCATGCTGATCCATTTCAACAAAGCCTTTAAAAATACCTGTATTTGGTGCATGCCCAATTGCAATGAACACTCCATCCACTTCTAACTCTTGAGCTTCCGTTGATTTAACTATAATACCAGTAACTTTTTTTGGATTTTCTTCTCCAAGAATCTGCCCTACGGTATGGTTCCACATTACTTTTATTTTATCATTTTTAAAGAGCCTATCTTGCATTACTTTTTCCGCTCTCAATTTATCACGTCTGTGTATTAATATCACTTCTTTGGCAAATCGAGTTAAAAATATTGCTTCTTCAACAGCAGTGTTTCCACCACCAACCACAGCTACAACTTTATTCCTAAAAAATGCACCATCACAAGTTGCACAAGCTGAAACTCCGTAACCTTGAAATTCCTTTTCACTCTCCAAACCAAGCCACTTCGCTTGCGCACCAGATGCAATTATAATTGCATCCGAGTAGTAGTCATTGATATTACCAGAAGATCTAAATCTATACTTATTAGAATCCTCAAGTTGTTCAACGCTTTTTATCTCATCATCTATTATTTTTGCTCCAACCTTTTCTGCATGCAACCTCATCTGCTCCATTAGTTCTGGCCCTTGTATTGAAACAAAACCAGGATAGTTTTCAACATCTGTAGTAATTGTAAGCTGACCACCAGGCTGCATTCCCGTTACTACAATTGGCTCTAAGTTTGCACGTGCTGCATATATAGCAGCAGCATAACCTGCTGCCCCGGATCCAATAATAAGAACTTTTGTACTAAATTTATAATTCTTCACTGTATGAGTTTAGATAATCAGCTACTCCTTCATCGCTTGCCTGCATTGCTGGCTTACCTTTCTTCCAACCTGCTGGACATACTTCACCATGCTCTTCATTATGTTTAATTGCATCAACGATTCTAACGAACTCATCGATATTACGCCCTAAAGGCAAATCATTTATTGATTGATGACGTACAATAAATTTATCATCAATAACGAAAGTTGCTCTCAGCGCAATTGAGTCATCATATAAGACCCCATAGTCTCTTGATATAGACTTTTTGATATCAGACACTAAAGTGTAGCTAACTTCTCCAATACCACCATCATTGACTGGAGTGTTTCGCCATTTATAATGTGAAAATTTTGAATCTACACTTATTCCTATCACTTCAACACCACGTTTTGAAAAATCCTCTATTTTATTACTAAATGATATCAACTCAGTTGGACAGACAAAGGTAAAATCAAGTGGATAGAAAAAAAGGACAGCATACTTATTTTTTATGCGCTTACTCAGACAGAAATCATCAACAATTTCTCCACCAGAGAGAACAGCTGAAGCAGTAAAATCGATAGCAGATTTTGTTACAAGATTCATAATTGACCTATTCTTTTAAAACAACTCTAATTTTACACTTGATAAACTTATATGCAAGTTTTCTTTGGTTTTAGTCCTATAAAAACTTCCTCAAATAGCTCTTCTTGTTTACCGATAAGATACAATCCAGATTGGAATACTGAGTTGGTGAGTATAAAATTCTACATCATGCCGCCGCGAACCGTCATACCGCCGCGGTATCTCAGCAATAGATCCCGCTAACAAGCAGCGGGATAACGAATTGCTTAACCTTCATTCCGCCACGAACCGTCATGCCACCGTGAACCGTCATACCGTCACGAACCGTCATACCGCGATTCATTCGCGGTATCTCGGCAATAGATCCCGCTAACAAGAAGCGGGATGACGAATTGCTTAACCTTCATTCCGCCACGAACCGTCATTCCGCCGCAGACCGTCATACCGCGATTCATTCGCGGTATCTCATCCGCTAACAAGAGATCCCGCTGCGGGATGACAGCAGTCTTACGTCATACCACCGCGAACCGTTATACCGTCACGAACCGTCATACCATCACGAACCGTCATACCGCGATTCATTCGCGGTATCTCATCCGCTAACAAGAGATCCCGCTAACAAGTAGCGGGATGACGAATTGCTTAACCTTCATACCGCCACGAACCGTCATATCAACTATGTTTTTTTTAAATTTTTTGAATTTAGTTTTATTACAACTCTTGTTTATAATTTTGTATTTTTATTCAATTAGAAAATGCATTTTTGACAATAAACACCCTAATTTATCATAGAAAAATTTTATATCAAACAACAGTTACTGCTTAGATTTTATGGTTAACGAATATGTGCTTTAAGTGTGTGTGGACGCACATATTCGTTAACTTATTTTCTATGCAGATTTTTTAATTCACATTAACTGCTTCTTTAAGCCTGGCATTAGCAATAACCATAATTTTACGCATTAGAGCTTACCATCTTCTTCTTACCACTTTCAATGAGCTTGGAATAAAAGGCACCAAGTGCAGATTTGGACTTTGCAGCAGCCATTGCAGCCGTAAAAAGCTTAGTACGAACATTGCTTCTACCGCCTGTTATTCTTCGATAACCAATAGCTTTTCCACTTTCTTTTGGATGCGGTGCAACTCCAGCAAGACTTGCTACTTCTTTTCTGTTTAAGTAGCCAAGCTCCGGCATCAGACACACAAAATCTTGTGATAACTTTGGACCTATTCCTGGCACTGTTCTCAGAATTTTTTGGCGCTTCTGTAACTCTAGATTTTTATCAATGATTTTTTGTATGGCATTATTGAGCTTATTTATCTGACTGTTAAAAAAGTCAATGGTTTTTTGGCAACTTTTTTTTGTGTAGTCATTTTCAGGTGCTTCCAACCTACATTTCTCTTGGGCTCTCATTTGTGTAAGGTCATCACGACGTTGACAAAGTGCAATCAAAGTTGATTGTTCTTTAGAAGTAGGGAGAAAGAGTTCTATGGCGCATACTGAGCAAGAGCCATTGCATCTGATTTATCAGACTTTGCTAAAGTTCCGTGAGACAAGATAAAGCTTTTTACTTTACGGGTATTAGCTCGATGTACAGCGATATTCTTGTCAATAAGAAAATGCGATAAACCAAGCTCATATTTTCCTGTATTTTCTAAAGTTACTAAAGAATTAGGTAAGATACCTGAAAACTTTTTAAACAATTGTTGCCAACCAGAAGCATTATTATCAAATTCGACAACACTCTTCTGTGTGTGAACCGCAACAACATTTTTAAATTTTCCGATGTCAATACCAATAAAGTTTTGATAAGATGTAACCATATTAACAACCTCGATAGTTTATTGATTTAAGATTGTAAACGGGTGCATACATATGTCCCATGCAACTATTCAAACGTATCGAGGGATAGGGCTAGTGTACCTTGATATAGACGGTTGTTATAACACCAACGCCGCGCACACGCCCGTGATAGCTCTATTCCTATAGTGAGTAGAGTTATCTTCCCTCTTGTTTCTTTTATAACATATTTTTAACTTACAACCGCCGCGGTGCTAACACGTAGCGGGATGACGGTTGTCGTTTAGCTATAAATGTTTAAGAAATTTACCAAATAAAAAAAAGGCAAAAGAAGCCCCGAGTAGCGAGTTTTGACTCTATATTACTGTAAGTGGCGCTGTAATAATGTGCTAACGCTTAAAATAAGCGCGATTTGGCTGAATGTAGAAAAAATAAAAAAGACATGCAGCCGCTATAATTTTATGTAATCCGCCAATAAATACTCTGAGTTTTTTACTGAATTTTGTCATTGAGCCTGCAGGTCAAAAACAAGTTTTGAGTCACAAATACCCTTATTATCATAATAAGGGGGCTGGCGGAGTTTGTCAAGTAAGTTTTTTCGTTTCTATGTTGTTAGCTACCTGAATATTGATCATACGGGTTCCATCTGTTATATATAATCTTTTTGAATACGAAAAAAACTGATGAATGAGTATGATATTACGGTTATAGGTAGCGGTCCTGGTGGTTATATAGCAGCAATTAGGGCGGCACAGCTTGGGTTTAAAACTGCAATTGTAGAAAAAGAAAAAAATTTAGGCGGTATATGCTTAAATTGGGGATGTATACCAACAAAATCACTACTTAGAGCATCTGAGATTTATAGGCTAATAAAAAGATCAAAAGAGTTTGGTATAGAAGTAAAGGGAGCGAGTTTTGATATACAATCAATAGTGCAATACTCAAGAAACGTTGTTGATAAATTGTCAAGCGGTGTTGCATATTTGATGAAAAAAAATAACATCAAAGTTCATCAAGGCTTTGGTAAACTTGCAGGCAATAGTACTATAAAAGTTGCTGGCGATAAGGAAGAACAAGAAATTGTTTCCAAGCATATCATTTTAGCAACAGGAGTGAGGTCACGGAATCTGCCTGGAATAGAGGCAGATGGAGATTTAATATGGAATGCGCAGCATGCTATGATGCCGGGAAAATTACCAAAATCACTACTAATTATAGGGTCTGGTGCAATCGGAATAGAATTTGCAAGTTTTTATAGTACTTTGGGGGTTGATGTAACAATCATAGAGATAAAGAGCACTATTTTGCCGCTGGAGGATAAAGACATTTCAGGCCTAGCAGAAGAAATATTCACAAAACAGGGGATAAAAATATATACAAACAGTAGCGTAAAAGCTCTTACTAAAAGTAAAGACTCTGCTCAAGTGCTACTAAGTAGTGGTGAAAGCAAAGAATTTGATAGGGTGATTGTTGCGGTTGGAATTCAAGCAAATATTGAAAATATAGGTTTAGAAAATACAAAAATTAAATTAAGCCCTTCTGGTTTTATTGAAATGAATGAATGGTATGAAACTAGTGAATCAAATGTGTATGCAATAGGTGATGTAGCTGGTCCACCATGTTTAGCACATAAAGCAAGCCATGAAGCTGTGATCTGCGTTGAAAAGATTGCTGGTAAAAGTGCTCATGCATTAAAAAAAGAATGCATACCAAATTGCACTTATTCTCATCCACAAGTAGCGAGCATCGGCCTTACTGAGGAACAGGCAATAAAAGGTGGGTATGATGTAAAAATAGGAAAATTTCACTCTAACTTTAATGGTAAGTCTATTGCACTCAGTGAAACTGAAGGGTTAGTGAAAACAATTATAGACAAAAAGACAGGCGAACTTCTGGGTAGCCACATGATAGGTGCAGAAGTAACGGAGTTAATTAGCAATTTTGCTCTTGTAAAGCAACTAGAAGGAACAGACTTCGACATAAAATCTACGATTTTTCCTCATCCAACCATTTCAGAGATGATACACGAATCAGTGCTTGTTGCAGATGATGAGTCGTTAAATAGTTGAACTAACGTTCCATCGTTTTAGAGTTGTCAATGTCTTGGGTAGTAGTTTGATTAGGCACTTTAATTTCAATAGATTGATTACCAGCATCAGAATTCTGTAACTCTTCTTTCAATCCCTTAGCTGCTTCTTTAACTTCAAGCTTTGCCTTTGGATGAAGATCTTCTGGGCCTTTTCCTTTAGTATCCAAACCTTGTTGTAGATTAGTGCTTTTCATTTTATTATGCTGCTCGTGCTCAGGTAGGTCAACAACCGAATTGAAAAGAATTTTTATTATATTTTTTAGCAGTTCTAAAAAACCTCCGCCTCTGCCTTCTCTTTGTTCTTGAGATTTATTTTTCTCATTAGGTTCTTTTTTGCTATTAGTTTCAGGCATTTCTAACTCAACTATTATAAAGCTTAATAAAATTCTACGTGCAAATTATTAAATAACAGTTAATAATCTAGATTTACAAATGGATATTATTTTAGCAACAGGTGGCACAGGCGGGCATATCTTTCCGGCCATAGCCTTAGCAAAAGCACTAAAGACACAAGGATACAATTGCATATTATTCACTGATAAAAAAACAAATAAAAATATCGACATAGAAAGCTATATTTTACCATTACGTAGACCAAGCGGCAACAAATTTAAGTTTTTCCTTTTATTAATGTATAGTTGTGTGCTAGCAATATATAAAATCAGAAAATTGAAGCCAAGATTAGTAATTGGTTTTGGTAGCTATGCTTCTTTTCCAACTCTTCTTGCAGCAAGGGTTCTTTCTATACCTATAATTTTACATGAACAAAATACAGTTTTAGGAAGAGTAAATAGATTCTTTTTCAAGAGTGCAAAATTAATTGCAACCAGCTTTCCGGAGACTAAGTATGCAGAAGGTAGTAAATGCGTTTTTACAGGAAATTTTATTGATATAAAAGCACAGAGCCATTCTAGCACTGAGAAAGCCCTAAACATATTAGTCATAGCAGGTAGCCAAGGTGCAAATTTTTTTGATGATGTAGTAAGCAGCGTAATTTGTGATTTAACTATTAAAATGAAAAAGAAAATTAGAGTGACGCAGCAATGTACGAAGAAAAATATAAACAAGGTCAAGAGTCTATACAAAAGTGAAAAGATCGATTGTGAATTGAGTGAATTTTTTGATGATATGGAAAATAGATTGGCCAATGCTCACTTGGTAATTAGCAGAGCAGGAGCAACTTCAATAGCAGAGATCACTCTCGCTAGGCGCGCTGCTATATACATTCCTTACCCTGACTCAAAAGATAACCACCAATTTTATAATGCAAAATATATTGAAGATTCGGGAGCAGCTATGATAGTTGAGCAGAATAGTGAAGCAAAAAAAAATCTAACAGAGTTACTATTTGATCTATTCAATAATTCTCAAAAATTGCGTGATATGACCAATAATACAAAAAAAACAGGGATAAAGAATGGGACTACTGAGTTTGTTAAGGTAATTGTTCACAGGTTTAGTTGATGGCTGCTTGCTTTTTCTTCAAACACATCCCAAAGGTCTTTTTCTAGCGATATATTATATAATTTATTGATATAAACTACTCC
The DNA here is from genome assembly GCF_024804185.1 of Wolbachia endosymbiont of Aedes albopictus. Classification (NCBI taxonomy): domain Bacteria; kingdom Pseudomonadati; phylum Pseudomonadota; class Alphaproteobacteria; order Rickettsiales; family Anaplasmataceae; genus Wolbachia; species Wolbachia endosymbiont of Aedes albopictus. The sequence goes on along the minus strand of NZ_CP101657.1, from coordinate 22,139 downwards.
CGTGGGTGAAGTTGTGTTAATTTCGAGCAAGAAGTCATCTATAATATCAATACCAACAAATATTAGCCCCCTTTTCTTTAATTCAGGACCAATTTTGTTACATATTTGATTGTCTCTATCATTCATTTGAGTGGGGTCAAAACTTGCTCCAAGTCGCATGTTTGTTCTGATCTCTCCACTAACTTTTGGAACTCGTTTTATTACTCCAATTGGTTGACCATAAAGTAGCAATATTCTTTTATCTTTATCTATGTTTTTACAAAATGATTGCACAATTACAGGACATTCATATTTTGCTATCATGAGATCCACTACCACTTGAATACTGTTTTCATCTCGTATTCTTATTACATCGTTTCCTCCATAACTATACAACGGCTTCAGAATAATATCTTTATAACTGCAGTAAAAATCTCTAATCAGTGATATATTTTCAGTTATCAAAGTTGGCGGAATTAGCTCTGGAAATAATGAAGTTATCAGTTTTTCAGGACAATTCCTTATTTCTGTTGGATTGTTAATTACCAATGCGCTGGTTTTTTCTAAGATATATGTTGTTGTAATATAACGCATATCAAAGGGTGGATCTTGTCTGATAAATATGATGTCCATTTCATTCAAGTTGATAGCTACATCTTTTTTGGAGATAAAACTAAAATCATCAACATTGACTTTCTGAGCCAGAGCAATTGGATGGTTTAGCTTTAGTGCTAAATTGTTAGGAGCATAGATAAAAACTTCATGTCCCCTCCTTTGTGCTTCCTTTATTAGCACGAATGTAGTGTCAGTTTCAAAATTTATATTTTCATCCATCTGAAAAGCAACTTTCATTTATGTTCTCTACCTATTGTCACAACTGTACAAATGTTATAATTTGAAGGCGATTTTTGCCTAATGGCGTAATTTACTGTACCTATATCGTACATAACTTACAACTTGTTTTACTCCCTTTACTTTTCTTGCAATTGATATTACAGCTTTTAACTCCGCTTTATTTTGGGCTATACCCATCAAATAAACAACTCTATCAACCGTATTAACGCTATAATTAATTGATTTAATATTTCTTTTCCCCAGAAGTCTTGTTCTTATTTCCGCTGTTATCATGCCATCTACAGTAGTGTCTAGCATGGAAGCCATTTGAATTGGTATTACTCTTATTTCATTTATCACTTCTTTAATTTCTTTTTGCTGCCAAGCTATTTTTTCTGCTGTAAGTTGTTTTTCAGGAGTGTCAACACTTCCAATGAGCAATACTCTTCCTTCACTTACTTTGACCTTTATGGATGAAAATAGCCCATGTTTTAAGAGCCCCTTATTAATTCTAATGACCATAGTTGTATCATCAATGATATTTCCCAAGGATTTGTCCTGCATTGTTATCGCTGTCGCTGTAGCCACCACACCACCTATTATAAGGGTTGTGCAACCACTTTGTGTAATCAAAAAAATTGCGAGTAGGAAGCTTGTTATTAATCTCATTATTGATTTTCAGGATTTAGAGCTTTCATTAAGAAATGTTAATAAGCTTTTTTGATTGTGTAAATACTATAAATTAAGTAAGACTTTAAACCTTGAATATTTTTAATGGAATACCTATAATAGGGTACTGAAAATTTCTTGCGGATATGGCGGAATTGGTAGACGTGCCAGGTTTAGGTCCTGGTGAGCTTGCTCGTGGGGGTTCAAGTCCCTCTATCCGCACTTTAAAGTCATGTAACTTAGGTTTTAAGGGAAAATTTATAATCACTAAATACACTTTTGTTTGTATAAAAACCTGTTCTTAAGGATTGTGTTTAACTTAAATTCTGGTAAAATGACTCTATTAAGATATGAATTAAAATGTTAATAAATGAATTATGATGTCTAATAATATACCTCAAAATACAGTCGAAGTAAGTAGCGTATATACCTACAAAGAGCTTAGTATAGATAAACTAAAGTATGAGTATGAAATCACAGTTAGTAGTGATTATATAAAACAAAAGGTAAATTCCAGGTTGCAAGAGATAGCAGAAAATGCAAAATCACCTGGATTTAGGGCTGGAAAGATGCCCTATGACCTTGTTGTTGCAAATTATAAAAATGAAGCTTTGGAATATGTGATAAATAATACAATTGATTATTGCTCAAGTGATTTGATGAAAAAAATTGAAGTCAAGTCTCACATTTATCCTAAGATTGATGTTATATCATTACCAGATCTGGGCAAAGAAAATGAGGAGGGCAATTTTGTATACAAGCTATCTTTTGAGTCGATGCCTGAAGTACCGATGATAGATCTTAACAAAATAAACTTAAAGAAAATTGAAGCAAAGATTGAAGAGGAAGATATAAAAGAATTTATTGATTCTATCAAAACAAAGTTCCCCAATTTCGCCTCTGTTGATGATGCTTCTTATCAAGCGAAAGATGGGGATAAATTGATAATTGATTTTGAAGGGCGGATTAGGAATAAGCTCTTTCAGGGTGGAAGTAGCAAAAATTTTGCCGTTAATTTAGGGTCTGGCACATTTATTAATGGTTTTGAAGATCAATTAACTGGTATGAAAAAGGGAGAAACAAAGAACTTTAAGTTGAAATTTCCCGAAAATTACCAAGCCATTTCCCTTGCAGGACAGGAAGCTGATTTTTCTGTGCGAGTTAATGAGATTCACATTGCCAAAGATTTTGAAAATGATGATGAAATAGCTAAGAGTATTGGTTTTAAGGATTATTCTTTGCTAATAAGTCATGCAAAAAAAATGATTGGTGATCAGTGCACCGAAATGAGAAATCTCTTAATTAAAAAGGAGCTATTTGATTATTTGGATGCTAATTATAGTTTTGATTTACCCACAGACATAGTAAAACAGGAGCAACAAAGAATGGAAGGAGAACTGGGTGCTCAAAATGATTCTCGTAAAGAAGCTGAAAAACGTGTAAAGCTTGCTATGTTATTTATGAAATTTAGTGCAGAACATAAAATATCATTAACTCAAAATGATGTTTTGAATGTTATTGTAAATCAATATGTCAGTAAGGATGTACCGTTTGACAGAGTACTTAAGCATTTTGAATCAAATAAACAATTTCAAGAATTAGTTAGAGGGCAAGCGCTTGAGTATAAAGTGACAGATTATATAATAGAAAAAGTTAGTAAAGAAGAGCAGATTGCTTCTGTGAAAGAATTAAAGGAATTATTTGATAATATTTAATAGGAAAAGGTATGACTCTTATACCAATTGTAGTTGAACAAACTAGTCGCGGTGAGCGTGCTTATGACATATATTCAAGACTAGTGAAAGAAAGAATAATTTTCGTAACAGGTCCTATTGAGGACAACATGGCCAGTGTAATAGTAGCACAGCTTTTATTTTTAGAATCGGAAAATCCCGATAAAGACATTTTTATGTACATCAACTCACCAGGTGGTGTTGTAACTGCTGGTTTGTCGATCTACGATACAATGCAGTATATAAACCCAGACGTTTCAACTTTATGTATAGGTCAAGCTGCGTCTATGGGTTCCTTATTGCTTGCATCTGGTACAAAAGGTAAGCGCTACTCTCTACCTCATTCAAGAATTATGATACATCAGCCATCTGGTGGTTATCATGGTCAAGCAACTGATATAGAAATACATGCTAATGAAATTTTGCGAGTTAAGAAAAAACTAAATCAAATTTATGAAAAACATACTGGAAATTCACTAAAGAAAATTGAAGGAATGATGGAAAGAGATAAATTCATGGATCCTGAGGAAGCAAGGAAAATTGGCTTAATTGACAAGGTGATAGCTGAGCGTACAGATATTGAAATTGAAAATATTAAAGTTAAACAAAAGGTGGGTTAATGGATAACAACAATGATTTACACTACTGTTCTTTTTGCAACAAGGCGCAAGATGAAGTAGATAAATTGATTACTAACTCCTCGGATGGTTTAAAGGTGTTTATTTGTAATGAGTGCATAGAATTATCCCATAAAGCAATAAGTCAAAAGAAAGATAGATCTTTTAATTCAGATCGTATATCTGATATGAAGCTATTACTAAAGAAACCTGAGGATATAAAAAACTTTCTCAGCAAGCATGTTGTAGGTCAAGAACACGCGCAACACGTTTTATCTGTAGCTATGTATAACCATTGTCAATCCATGGTACAATTTCATGCTATAAGTGATATTGAAATCGAGAAGTCAAATATAATGCTTATTGGTCCCACTGGTTCTGGTAAGACTTTGCTAGCCAAAACACTTGCTAAAGTTTCAGATGTGCCATTTGCTATGGCTGATGCAACAACTTTAACTGAGGCAGGTTATGTGGGTGATGATGTAGAAAGCGTGTTGTCGCGTTTATTACAAGCTGCAAATTATGACATTGCAAAAGCACAGCGTGGTATAGTGTTTATAGATGAAATAGACAAGATTACAAGAAAATCTGAAAGCACCTCAATAACCCGTGACGTTTCAGGTGAAGGGGTCCAGCAAGCTCTGCTTAAGATTATAGAGGGTACAGTTGCTTATGTTCCGCCACAAGGAGGGCGAAAACACCCACAACAAGAGTTTATACAAGTGGATACTAGTAACATACTATTTATTTGTGGAGGAGCTTTTGAAGGCCTCGATAAGATTATTGAGGCGAGAAAAAAGGGAACGTCAGTTGGCTTTGGAGCAGATATAAGTCAGTCTAAAGAGCAAAAGAAAAAGAATGCTTTACATGATGTTCAACCTGAAGATTTAATCAAATTCGGTTTAATACCCGAATTTGTAGGGCGGGTTCCAATAACTGCTGTTTTAGATGAGTTGGATCATGAAGATTTAATATATGTGTTGACAGAGCCAAGGAATGCACTAATAAAACAGTACAAAGCATTGCTTGCGTTTAGCAAAGTAAACCTTGAGTTTTCAGATGAAGCAATATCAGCTATTGCTAAAAAGGCTATAAGCTATAAAACAGGTGCAAGAATGTTACGTGCTATCTTGGAGTCACTTTTGCTTGACGTTATGTATACAGCTGGAAACGGAGATTTTGAAGGTAGCACTATAGTAATCACTAAGAAAATGGTAGAATTAGGAAAAGCAACGGTTAATCATAATAATAATGGCAATGTTATAACGGTTAATGATTAATTTGAGGCGTATATTATGAACATTGAACGTGCTGTGAGCTCTAGTTTTACTGCATTGCCAGTATTACCTTTAAGAGATGTAGTAATTTTTCCAAATATAATGGTGCCTTTATTCATAGGCAGAGAAAAATCTGTTAATGCACTAGAATATGCAACAAGTAGTAGTAGTCACCAAAATGAGATTTTTCTTGTAGCACAGAAAGATGGCTCTGTTGATAATCCAGAGCCTGAAGATCTTTATGAAGTAGGTGTGTTAGCAAACATTATACAACCATTAATAAAATTGCCTGACAATGCAGTAAAAGTTATAATCCGGGGGATAAGAAGGGGAAGAGTTGTAGAATATATTAGCTCTCATACTTTATTACAAGCCAGGGTAGAGTTAGACAATCATTATAAAGAAGATGAAGACAATATTGATTTAGAAGCTTCAAGGCGATCTGTTATAGACGCGTTCGATAGCTGGTGTAAGCTAAACAAGAAAAATCAGCCTGAAGTTGCCATTAACCCCATTGATCAAATCAAAGAAGTTGATCAGCTTGTAGACACGGTAGCTTCACATTTAAATATAAAAGTATCGGATAAACAAAGCATACTTGAGGCTTATGACCCAAAAGAGCGTTTAAAAAAAGCTTTTGCTTTTATTGAGAGAGAAATAAGTATTTTGAACGCACAAAACCGTTTATATAAGACAATTAAATCGCAAGTTGAAAGCACTCAGAAAGTTTACTACCTTAACGAGCAATTGAAAGCTATACAGAAAGAATTAGACGAATTTGAGAATGGTGATGAAGGGAATATACTCAATAAATTTGAAAAAAAGATAAATGAAACAAAGCTTTCTCAGGAAGCAAGAGAGAAAGCTATAACTGATTTGAAGAGATACAAGAAAATGAATCCCATTTCTCCTGAAGCTACAGTTATATCTAGTTACTTGCATTGGTTACTTGATTTGCCGTGGGGAAAGCACAAAGATGCAAAAATTAAATTAAATGCAGCTAAGAAAATCTTAGATGAAAATCATTATGGCATAGAGAAAGTAAAAGATAGGATAATAGAATTTTTAGCAGTATTAAAAAGAGTAAAAGAGATAAAAGGTCCTATACTTTGCTTGGTTGGACCGCCAGGTGTTGGTAAAACTTCTTTAGCTAAGTCTATGGCAGGAGCAGTAGGAAGAGATTTTGTTCGCATAGCTCTTGGTGGTGTGCGTGATGAGTCTGAGATACGAGGACATAGGAAAACTTATATTGGCTCAATGCCTGGTAAAATCATTCAACACATGAAAAAAGCTAATTCATGCAACCCGCTTTTTCTGCTTGATGAAATAGATAAGATGGGTTCTGATTCGCGTGGCGATCCTGCATCTGCATTACTTGAGGTTTTAGATACTGAGCACAATAAACACTTTACGGATCATTACTTGGAAGTTGAGTTTGATCTTTCAAGTGTAATGTTTGTAGCTACGGCAAACAGCTTAAATTTGCCACATCCTTTGCGTGATAGGATGGAAATTATACAATTGTCCGGGTATACTGAAGATGAAAAAATCAGTATTGCTACACACCACCTTATTCCGAAGTTAAAGAAGGAGCATGGTTTGTATCAGAAGGAATGGGACATAACTAATGAGGCGTTATACAAGTTGATACGTTTATATACACGTGAAAGTGGTGTACGGAGTATGGAAAGGGAGCTTGCAAAGCTCATGAGAAAGGCAGTTAAAGAAATATTGACTGATAAAAATAAGAGAATATCCGTAGGGGTTGACAATTTACAAGATTATTTAGGGGTACGTAAATATACCTTTGGTATTGCAGAAAATGAGAGTTTAGTGGGAGTAGTAACTGGGCTTGCCTATACTGAAACAGGTGGTGATATTTTGATGATAGAATCAGTCCTAATTCCGGGCAAGGGAGAAATAAAATACACAGGAAAGCTTGGAGAGGTTATGCAAGAATCTATAAAAGCTGCGTATAGTTATATTCGATCAAATTGTTTGTTTTTTGGTATAAAGCCCGAAAAATTCCAAAATAATGATATACATTTGCATGTACCTGAGGGTGCTGTACCAAAAGATGGCCCTTCTGCTGGCAGCGCGGTATGTACGTCTATTGTTTCTCTTATGACAAATACACCAGTTAACAAAAATGTTGCTATGACAGGCGAAGTGACATTGCGTGGTAGAGTTTTAGCTATTGGGGGCTTGAGAGAAAAATTGCTTGCAGCGCTCAGAGGATCAATCAAAACTGTGATTATACCAAGTGAAAATGAGAAAGATATGCAAGAGATCCCTGCAAGCATCAAAGAGGGGATCAACGTAGTTTTTGTTAAGAATATTGATGAAGTTATGAAAGTTGCTTTAATGCACCCTACTACTCCAATTGATGGTGATGATAATCAAAATAGTATGCCTTCCTCTATAGAAAATAAAGATGATACTTTTCCTATGTCGGAAACATTGAAGCATTAGATTAAGAAGATATTAAATGTTTTTACGAAGATTAGGAATCATCTTAATTTCAAAAAAATAACCGTATAATTTAGCAAGGCACTCAAGTAAAAATAATATTAATACATAGGATACAGCAGGAGTTGCTATATTACGAAAAAGATTATCTGCATCTGATATTGAAACACAATCTATAATAACTTTTATTAAGTATGGATTAAAGGAAATATCGATAGCCCAGACTAATCCTGTCAGTAATACTATTCCTATATAAAATGGAAATGGACGCAGCATTTTCAAGATGAAGGACATGACTTGCTTTGTTGTTATGTCCTTCATTTGAACTACGCATATCAATTTGAAAAATGTACACTGTCTTGTATTATAGTACCTAAAAGTAAGAAAGACCATGCTCAACATACAAAATAACGCTACACTTTGTAAAAGATGGATATTCTTAGCAGTATGTGCCCTTGCTTGCTCTGGGTTGCTGTCAATAATCGTTATTTTTCTGCGATTGCCTTTTATTTCCTCCTTCATTCCCTCCGCACAATATATCTTTGATAATGCGCTGGTAATACACGTGAACTTGTCAATTTTGGTGTGGATGTGCTCTATAATATCTCTGCTCTTTATCATAAACCTACAAAATACCAATAGTTGGTTTAACTTTTCATGGGTTCTATCAACCCTTTCGATGCTGCTCATGTTTATATCCGCATTCGTTCCAAACACTGAAGTTATCAAAAGTAACTATATTCCCGTATTACAAAACAAATTATTCTTATTTGGTCTTGGTTTGTTTACTACCAGTATATTAGTAAATGCAATGCTAGCATACACATCAAAAAAAGAGGTTTCATTTCTCTCTGTGGGGCAAATCGGGCTGGTTATTATACTTGTTTCATCATTTCTTTGCTTTGTTTTAGCATATCAAAATATGCCTCCAGATCTATATCACTCAGATAAGAATTTGTTTTACGAATATCTCTTTTGGGGAAGCGAACATTTATTGCAGTTTGCTTTTACTCAAGGGATGTTTTTAGTGTATTTAATAATTAGTGATGTTAGTTTAGCTTCAAGCAATAAAATTACTATTTTACCGCTGTTTATAAACACGATTTTGGCTATAGGTGCACCGTTTGTATATTTTGTTTATCCAGTTGATAGTGCCAAGTTAATACAGTTTTTTACTTGGCATATGAGAATTGCTGGAGCAGTTTTGCCGTGCTTTTTGATAATATTAGTGTGCTGCAACATCAGGACTTTTACTAATGATAAAAGCAACTATTTACTACATTCATTTTTATTGTTCATTTATGGAGATGTGCTTGGAGTGCTGACTATTGAAGGAAATGTCACCATTCCCGCTCATTATCATGGTTCTGTAGTTGGGATCACTATAGCTTTTATGAATTTCATTTATTGGCTGTTACCTAAATTAAACTTTAAAGAGGTAAAAAGTTCCATGGTAAGATTACAGATTTATGCGTACAGTGTGGGGCATTTTCTCCATATTACTGGACTTATATGGCTTGGTGGATATGGTGCCTTAAGAAAAGTTGCAGATCTGCCAAATATTTCATCAATGTTGGCACGTGCTTGTTTTATTGCGGGTGGAGCTATATCAGTTATTGGTGGAATGTTGTTCGTAATAATTGTGCTTTTACATCTGTTAAAAGGCAAAGCGCGTACCAACTAACCCATAAAAATGAAAAAACTTGCTTGACAAACCTCGCCAGGTCCCTTATTGTAGTATTAAGGGTATTTATGACTCAAAACTTGTTTTTGACCTGCAGGCTCAATGACAAAATTCAGTAAAAAACTCAGAGTATTTATTGGCGGATTACATAAAATTATAGCGGCTGCATGTCTTTTTTATTTTTTCTACATTCAGCCAAGTCGCGCTTATTTTAAGCGTTAGCACATTATTACAGCGCCACTTACAGTAATATAGAGTCAAAACTCGCTACTCGGGGCTTCTTTTGCCTTTTTTTTCGTTTGGTAAATTTCTTAATGTTTGTAGCTAAACGACAACCGTCATACCGCCGCGGTATCTCTTGTTAGCGGATGAGATACCGCGAATGAATCGCGGTATGACGGTCTGCTAGCTTGTTAGCGGCTAAGAGATACCGCGGCGGTATGACGGTCTGTGGTGGTATGACGGTTAAGCAATTCGTCATCCCGCAGCGGGATCTCTTGTTAGCGGATGAGATACCGCGAATGAATCGCGGTATGACGTTCTGCTGCTTGTTAGCGGCTAAGAGATACCGCGGCGGTATGACGGTCTGTGGTGGTATGACGGTTAAGTATCCCAGTGCTTGACGCTGGGATCTGATGCAGTTATTTTAGGCTAAGGTAATCCACATAGCAAATGGTGTCATGCAAGTAGCTGACACTGGAATCTAGAATTTTTTTAACTAGATCTTATGGTCAAGCCATAGGATGACAGGAAGGTAAGCCTTATTTTAGTTAGCTATTATACTCACCGTTTGTGGTTGAAAGGAGCACATTTTTAGAATAATGAAAACAATCAGCACTTTAATTCAAGAAGGATCGGAGTTATTATCGTCACATAAAGTTGAATCACCACATTTAGATTGTGAAATCATCATGCAGCACGTACTTGGAGTGGAAAGATCATTCATAATTATGAATCACACTAATCAGGTACCAAGAGACAAAGAACTTCTATTTTGGAAATTAACAAAAAAAAGAGCGGAAAGATATCCAATATCGCAAATAATAGGTAATCGTGAATTCTGGAGTAAAAATTTTATAGTTAACCAGCATGTTTTGGATCCAAGACCAGATAGTGAAACAATAATCCTAGCAGTGTTAAAATATTACCCAAATAAAAAGCAGAAACTAAAAATTGCAGATTTTGGTACAGGCACAGGTTGTTTATTGATATCCGTACTTAGTGAGTATGAATATGCCATTGGTATCGGTTTTGAAAAAAGCTTGGAAGCATACAAAGTTGCCTATCAGAACACAAAGAAACATGATCTTCTCAGCAGAGCCAAAATATTTCCAAGCTCATGGACAGAGTGCAGAGGTTCATTCGATCTTATAATCAGTAATCCTCCATATATTAAAAGAAGCAAATTGAAGGACCTGCAAGCAGAAGTGCAAAAGGAACCAAGAATTGCTCTTGATGGTGGAATTGATGGTTTGAGCTGTTATTTGAGTATTTTTCCAATATTGAAAAAGTGCCTTAAAAAAAATGGGTTTGCAATATTGGAGATAGGTGAAGATCAAAATGATATTGACAAAATAATACCCTCATACAAATTAGCTTTTCAGGAATATGTATATGATTTGGCAGGAATGAAGAGATGCATTGTTATGCAAAAAACATAGCTAATGTTTTCTTCCTTCATCTCATATTATCCTATGTCACCCCAGTACCCTCTACCTCATCATCCCAATGCGTGACACTGGGATCTATATTTAACTAGATTCTATGGTCAAGCCATAGGATGACAGAAACGGTTTTATGCATTTTTTAAAGGGCAACATGTTTAAGCTTTACTAGCAAAATGGAAAGTAAGGCCAGCCTCTATGCCGTGTGTGTGAAATAGTTGATTACCTACATTTATATCCTCTTTTAGTGCATCTTTTTCATCAATAATACTAGATGTACCATCTGGTTTTTTTACTGCTTTCTGCATTGCTTGAAATATAAAATTGTTACCCATAACACCAAAACCTCTATATCCGATATGCATATTTACATCTTCATTTATGCGATAATCAAAGCCAGCTTTTAATTGACCTGCAGGTCTTATTGACGGTTTTTCAAACATTGTCATTCTTGTTGCACCGATTCCAATACCAATGTAAGGAGAAAAAGAGAAACGGTCACTTTTCCAATGATGATAAACATTTGCCATTACAGATATGTTCTCAATTTGGTCATGATTCACTATAGCACCATATAAATGTTTTTCTTCTGCATTATTTTTATTTTTAACTACTTTTACGTATGACGCGGTCATTTGACTGCTTGCTAAACCAATATTATCCACTTTTACAGAAGAATACATTCCTTCTAATTCAACTCTGTAGCTGTTGCTACCCAATTCTCCTGTGTAACCCAATGCTACATTTGCAGCAAAAGGCGGATTATAATCTCCTTTATACTTACTTAGTAATTGACCTTCTGTATTCTGAGCATCCCTGTCATTCATAGATACCTTATTAGTATCTGCAGCATCCTTATCTCCAATTTTTGCTTTCAACTCACCCATGTAATTTAAATATTGACCGTAATACCCACTGCCAAAGTAAAACCCTTCTGTTTCACTTGCAAAAGATTGTTGTGACAGCAGCAAAGCAAATGCTGTAACCGCTAATGTTTTCTTACTAATCATTACTACTCCCCTAGTTAAATTAGCTACTCTAATACTAATTAATTAAAAATGGCTTAATATGAAAAACCTAATTATTTTGCACTTTCCTGAGCTAAAAATAGGCAAAGTTAACCTTACTTCTCGTCATTTTTTAATTTATCGTCAATATCCTCATCTTCAAATTCATCCTCCTCTTCTTCGTCATCAAATCCATCATCGCTCCTCTCGTCATCAAACCCGTCATCATCATCTTCAAACTTATCGTCGATATCTTCATCATCAATATCTTCGTCTGCAAATTCATCTGATTCATCATACACTGCATCTTCAGTTTTAGTTTCAGCAGGATAATCAACTGAATTAGGTCCCTCAAGAGCATTATTCCCCTCGTTATTAACCTTATCTTTGCTCGCAGCGGCAGAAAGAACTTTGTTTGGGTCATATGGTTCTTGTGTAGGCACACGAGTTTGTTTAAGCAGCCTTCTTGTGAAGGTGGTATCACTGTAGTACAAAATTTTCTTTGATTTAATTGGGTAAGTTGACTCTATTAAAATTATCTGATCGTCGCGTGGCAACATAATAACTTCTTGAGGCAATAGCAATGCCCTCTGTGTTTCAGAGATATGCAACGACCTTGAAGCAGGATTTAAATCTAAAAATTTAGGCTTATTCAACGATTCTTGTTGTACAGTTTTGTTTCCTATAAGTTGCGATATTAAATTAGCTGTTTCAATATTATTGGCTGCAAAAGTTATTCTGTAAGTCGAGTTTGACAAAAAGGAGTTCATTCCTGCTTCTTCGTATATTCCTTTGAGCTGCTCAGTATCTTGAACAATTAAGAATAACCTAACTCGATAACCACGAAAATATGCAATACCTGTTTGAAATTGCTCCATTTTTCCAAGTGTAGGAAACTCATCCATTAAAAACAATACGCCATAAGGCTCGTCATCCGATGGCAATTTCCTACATAGAAACTCAGTTGCCTGTTGGTAAAAAACCTGCATTAAAGGCCTGAGCCTAGTCAAGTTGTCAGGAGTTAAACCAACATAAACTGTAGTTTTCTTCTTTTTAAAATCTAAAATATTAAAATCACTTGACGCAGTTGCAGTATCAATCAACGGGTTTGCCCATAATTCAAGCGATGAGTTCATAGTTGATACAACACCCGACCTTTCTTTATCAGCTTTTTGTAAAAAAGCTGCAATATTCATATATGCTACAGGGTGTATTATTTTACCCATTGTATCAAGAGCAACAGCAAGATTATAAACTACGTCATCACTACGCATCGTACGCACAACTTCACCAAAAGATTTAACTTTCTCTGGTGCAGCAAGTAAGTATAATACCACTCCAACAAATAAGCTTCTTGCTTCATTTTGCCAAAAGTCTTGTTCAGGCATGATGAGGTTAGCTATTTTTTGCACATCGTCAACCATCTGTCCAGGTTTTTTACTAATCCATTGTAATGGATTGTAACAGTGACTCATTCCATCTGGCTGCGCTGGATTCCATACGTATACTTTTTGTCCTTGTCGTTCTCGCCAACCACTTGTTATTTCATAGTTTTCTAATTTTATGTCGTGTACAATTACCGAGTCAGTCCAAAATAATAAATTAGGAATTACAAAGCCAACGCCCTTACCAGAACCTGTAGGTGCAAATAACAATGCATGCTGAAACCCATCAGCAATAAAGTATCCTCTTTTATCTTTACCAAGCAATAATCCCTTTTTGCTTCTTAATCCTGCTTTTCGTATGTCTTTCTCTGATGCCCACTGCGAGTCTCCATGAAGTGATTCTTTCTTTTTAAATGGTCGCCACTCAATTATCCTTTCTCTTAAGTTCCATAAGATAATCATTAAAACAACAATAGGCATTGTAGAAGATAGAATTAATTTAAATTTGAGCTCAAGGCTATATAACTCTGGGTGGTGCCAACAATATTGTATATGATCAAAAATCGTTGGCCAAAGAGCTTGAGGGAAAGGCGTCAAACTAGGATTAATTGCCTTAAAATCCACAGCATCCGGACCGTCAACTAATAGAAAGAACAATATACCAGATAGATAGAAGCAAAACTCAAGTACGCTAAAAGCTACTACACCTCCTATGAGAATATTACGTAGGTGATTTCCATTACTCATAAACTACTCTTTTTTAACTTATGTATAAATTTAAGCATTTTCGCTCGCAGATCTAGTAAATAATATCTCAGAAATGCTTCTTTTGCCCCCACTGGTTCTTTTTAGCTGAATAACAATATCAATCACATTTCTAATGTATGGTATAATTTGGTCTGGAGGAATGCCAAGATTTGCCTGCATAACCATCAATTTTATTTGCTCAAGGGCCATTGTTGGACTATCCGCATGAAGAGTTGATATTGATCCAGGATGACCAGTATTTATCGCCCTAAGAAAACTAAAAGCTTCCGCTCCACGGAGCTCACCAACTATTATTCTGTCTGGCCTTAAACGTAAGCACGCCTCTATCAAATCTTGAGTGGTTACTTTTGCTCTGCCCTGCCCTCCTTTAGAGGCAATTAGATGGACTTTATTGGGATGTTCGTTCAAAACGATTTCCCTTGCATCCTCAACAGTAATAATTCTTTCCTCAGTTGGAATAGCACGCAAAGTAGCATTAGTAAAAGTAGTCTTACCAGTGGAAGTTCCACCGCTAATTATAATATTTTTCTTACTTATTACAGCGTATTCTAAAAACTCTTTTATTTTTTTTTGCCTTAATAGTAAATCCAAATGACGGTCAACTGGATTATCAGTTGCTTCTGTAACAGTTTCAGAAAAAGCCCCCATTTTTTCGTAATCATCGAGTGCTAATTGCATGCTAGAAGGCTTACGAATCGACATGACTACTTTATCAGGTTCACATGCTGGTGGAAATACTATCTGTATACGATAACCATTTGGTAATGTTGCCGAAAGTAACGGTGCTTCTTCGCTAAGTTTTTGTTCTTTAGCTTGAGCAATCAATCTGCCAAGAGATTTTAAATGGCTAAGGTCAAATATTTCTAACTTTTCACATCTTATTTCACCGCGATTTTCAATCCATACTTCCTTTGGCTTATTTATTGATATTTCATTTACGCCTTCTTCTTGAAATATGCCTTGTAATGGCTCCAAATATGTATCAAGTGCAGCATAATTCATTTCATTGATTTAATATTGCCTGTGGAGGGAATACTATATCTTGGTTAACAAATACTTTCAATGCGGTGCCTTGATCAACATAAACAGTTGGTTCTTTATCTGTATGTTTGTTAACTATATCTCGCATATCTTTAGAAAAATCATTGATTGACTTCCCTATTGCTTCTTCATAAACAGACTTGCTTTCTCTTTGAAATTGTTGTAATAGTTGATTTACATCTTCTAGGCTTATATTCACATTACCCTCATTAATGCTTAGTGCTTTTGCTATTTCCTTTTTCATTATTTTCAGCAAATCCTGCTCATTTTTAGCGTTCCGAATTTTTCCAATAGCTCTAAGACCAAGTTTCCATTTGTCACTAGATATTTCCCCTTCTCCTTCTAATTTAATAACATCTTTGAGTGAGGAAAGATCTATTTCAGTTGCAGTAATAAATCTCACCATGCCCATAACGGTTGATTCGTTAACAAGATTAGAAGCTTTTTGCCCTATAACAGCTGAACCAATTGAAACACCAGCAAGTGCAACTGAAGAGAATAATACACTTACTATTTTATTATCAACCATTCCTGCTATCCCTGCTCTACCAAGCTCATCAATACCAAGTGATGAGATAGCAATATCTATTCCATGTGGCAGAATCACTCTGTTCCAATTTATATTTACACGAGCTCTTGCGACATTCGAGTCAAATGAATAACTGCCTATCAATCTTGAGCCTTTAGGTATTAAAACTGTATCACCAGTTTCTGCATAAACATCTCTACTCACCATAGCACGCAGCATTCCTTGCAGATCAGAGCTTATTGCAGTTTCAAGAACGGCATCAATAATTTTACCTTGAGTAACCATTAAACCAAGCTTTCCTACTCTGGTAGCTTTGCTCGATTGTGCTGAAGTGTCAGATAAAATAGCATCAGCAGCCTTGTTTTCTCCACCATCACTTGAAATTGTTAACATTTGTACACTACGTCTGTCTCTAGGATAACCGCCACCCCCTATTGTAGGAAATGAGGTAGGTAAATTGCCCATAATATTACTAGAAGGAAAATTTTGCTTTGGCAAAATAGGTATATTTGACACAGGAGTTTCTTTTGGTTTCTCTTCTTCTTTTCTAATTTGTTTTATTTCTGGTATGATTGGCGGTGTAGGAAGAGGAGGTAAGGGTGGTAAGGGATCAGTTATTATTCTTTCAGGAACCATTACATTATCTGGAACTTGTTCCAACTTTCCCTTCAATTCTTGAACATTTTGCTTTGTTTCCTCTTTAATAACTTCTGAACCCTCTTTATGAGAAGGACTAAAATAGAGATAATACACTCCACCAATCAGAAGCACTAAAATAATGACCATCAATGCCCTATGACCTTGATTAGAGCCAACTGTTACTACCTTGTTCTCTATTTCTGATTCATCTTCTGAATTGTTACGCCTTTCTTTATTCATATTGCATATACCACAGCTAAAGTGACCTATTTATAATTTCAACTTCACCATCTTCATAACGCATAAATAGCTTTTTATGTACTCCTTTTATTATAACATAATCATCAAATAACAGCCTTTTACAAGGTTTATCCTCCTCTTCTACAAAAATCTGAGGTATTCTATTATTATTTCTAAATTTTAAATAGGTTAAATAACCATCATCAAATAGCTCAATTGGAACTATATCCGCATTACCACCTTCATCAATATATGTATAATTGTACTTCGTATCATTTTCTTGTATTATTTTTTCTGGCTTGTCTGTAGTATATTGCATTTGAGTAGGTAAAGAAACCTCATCTAAATCAACATCAAATTCACCTTCTTCTTGAGGATAATAAAAACGTACTACGTAAGATATATCCTTTTCAGCAGAATAATCGTGACCCACTTTCTTAGCATCAGTATCTGGGTATTTATCGTAATTTGGCCTTGAGATTAAATCAAAAATGTAATTTCTTTTTTTAGTTGTCGTAATAATCATGTTAGTGCGGCTACTAACTTCAAATGGCATGATAAGCAATTTATTGTCATAAGGATTAATTTTCCAACTTGATGCATCACCAACAGCGATATTTTTAACTTTTTCTCCTTCTGCAAATTCAATATAAGAATAGTAACCTTGACTAAAAACCACCGTAAATACTTCATTAGGGCTATACACAAAAGTCTTTATTCTACTATCTACAGAAATAGGCTCATTATAATTAATGGATGCGTTTAAATTGCTACTTACAAGTAAAGCTAAAACTAATAATATCCTATACATATTCATCATCTACTCTATATAAAATAACTTGAAATCCTAATGGGTTAATATATCTTTGCTGATCATTCATTTCAAGCGATGCATATCTATATGACATAATAACTATCTTATTTTTTCTTGTGGAACTTCCATCTTTCCGTGTAAATTCCACAAAAAACCTCACCTGAAGAGCATCGTTACCCAATTTTTGAATTGAACGAATTTTAAATTTACTTTTGGTATCTGAGTATAAATTAAAAAGATCATCCATATTCTGCGATCCTATGTAATTTCTAAATTCATTATACACATTAGATGAGGAAAACAACCTCACCTTTGTATAATAGTTATAATTATAATGATATGGATCAAAAACCTCCCTTGCTTTTATATACTCTGAAATAAAATATTCGTTTAGCGCTTCATCTGCAGAATACTGCTTTACTGTGACAGGATCAACCAATTGTACTATTCCTGATTTCTTGTCAATTTCTATAACAAATGGCTCAATAGTGCTACTTGTGCTAATTTTAAATATGACTAATATGCTGATAGAGATCGTTGCTAATAATATTAATGCAAATAAAAGTAGAATATTCCTTTGAGCAACAACTGTGCTGTAGCGGTTTGAATTCCAATCTATATCCTTATCTAAGGATTCAGTATTTTTTTCTCGCTTAAAAAATCTTAGCATTCTAGTATTCCTAAAAATCTTAACTTGTGTTAAAAAACATAGTAAATTAACAAAGTAGTTACAACAAAAAAGCTAAAAAACTCTTAACTTATGGCCTAGCTTACCAAACTTTGTCTCCATATACGAATCGTTATATTTATTACGTTCCACAATAAGTGGTAGACACTTTGTAACTCCTATACCACTACTTTCCAATTCTGACAATTTCCTATTATTGTTTGTAAGTAATTGGATTTTGTTAATGTTCAATTTCTTAAGCATTTTAGCTGCAACAGCAAAACTCCTTTCATCATCTTCAAAACCTAATATTCTGTTTGCATCAACAGTATCAAGATTATGTCCTCTTTGCACACTGTACGCTCTTAACTTATTAGTTAAACCAATGCCTCTTCCATCTTGCATCAAATACAATATAATACCACTTCCAGAGTCAGCTATCATTTGAATTGCTTGATGTAATTGACTTCTGCAATCGCATGATAAGCTATCTAACAAGTCACCCGTATAGCACGAAGAATGAATTCTTACTAATGGTTCGTCATCTTTATCTGGATTGCCAATGATAATTGCATGATGTTCTCTTCCACCACTTTCTGTTCTATAAGATATGATATCTACTTCTTGAGTCTGTTTTAAAAATAATGATGTTTTGCACACTTCATACACACTCTGATTTTGTTGAAAATCATTTACGAGTAACGTATCTAGTACAATAATGTCATTTTCTTTACACCAATTTCGCATTTCATGCTTATTCTCAAAAGTCATATCAGCTACTAACGCGTATGGCAATAATTCTGAGAACTTAAGCAAGGCAACAGCATATTCATCTATTGTCTTTGAGCATTGCAACTCTTTTATGCTATCTTCCTTTGAACAGTTTATTAAATGGAGCAGTTCATCAAAATTGCTTATCAACAGACGTTTGCTGCTATGTTCTTTATTCTGAGATATGTATTCTACCTTACTTGAAGTTAAAGTAACATATACATTGCTTGATATAAGCTTGTATTGATTAAACAAATCTCTTTCTAAAACCTCAGCAGCAGCAAGCAATAGGTAATTACTTTCATCATATATTACAATTGGCCGGCCGCGCCTGACTTCGCTAATAGCCCTTTCTACCTTATTGCTACTTTGATTTCCTATAAACATTTTTACCCATACTAAACAGCGATAAAAAAACTGGTGCGGCCGAGAAGACTCGAACTTCCAAGGCCTTATGAGCCACAGCGACCTCAACGCTGCGTGTCTACCAATTCCACCACGGCCGCACTATATTCTAGTTTTTATATAATTATTTTAAATTATTTAATCATTTTAGAATTTTTCATCTAGAGTGTCAATCTGATACTAGAATAATCTAGAAATTACTTGTATAATTTGATTATAAATTTTAACCATTTAAGATAACCTTTAATTTTTAACTTAGGTTTTTACACAAATGAATGTAGCTAATATCTTTATTTTTTTAGCTCTCTCTCTTATAACTAGCTTTCATTTCGTCCATGCACAGATATTATACACATGGTCTCAAGTTATCCCAGAAAATAAATTAAGCATACGTGCAATTACAGACAATGACATGTGTCCCTTTGTTTATGTCGATGGCAAAGAAATAGAAATGCTGAATCGCAACTCAATTAACAATGGTGATCATAACGAAACAGTTTGTGAACTGACAGTACAAACAAGTGCCAAAAACATTAGTATTGAGGATCTACGAGTTCCTATATTACCAGAAAAGGTTAATAAAATTGCTTTTATTGGTGATACAGGTTGTAGAATAAATATGTTATTTCAGCAGGAATGTAATTCGGTAGATAGCTGGCCTTTAAAAAAAAATTTAGATTCAATCGCCCTTCATAAACCAGATTTAATTATCCATGTTGGTGATTATCATTATAGACAAACAAAATGTAGAAATACAAAAAAGTGTGGCGATATTTATGGATATAATAAAAAAGCTTGGTACGCTGATTGGTTTGAGCCTGCAAAGGATATTTCATTACAATCCCCTTTCCTTTTTGTTCGTGGAAACCATGAGAGTTGTAAGAGAGCTTATGAAGGATGGTTCAGATATCTAGATTCATACCCCTTTTCGTCTGAAAAATGTGGAAACTTCGTTTCTAGTTGGTCCTTAGATGCTGGACCAATGAAATTTTTTATCTTCGACTCTTCATCCGGTGAGGATATTTTTACAACCCAAAGCACAATTGATGCTTTTGAAAGGCAATTTGATAAATTGATACAAGATAAGCCCACGTGGTTTTTAACTCATAAACCGCTTTGGAGATCTCCAAAAAAAGAATTTTTGACATTAAAAAGCCATGGTAATCTTACACAAATTGAAGCTTTTGGAGATAAATTTCCAAGCAATGTTACTACCATAGTTTCTGGCCACATTCATATAGCCCAGATTTTTTTAATGGATAACGTTCCAGACCAGATTATAGTTGGAAATGGCGGTGCATCATTACACGCTCAAGACCAAGAGCATGTTTATCAAAATGTAGAATTCGACTATCCAAATGGTAGAAACTACTTAGCACACGAGGTTAGAAATTTTTTCGGCTTTGGCTTTGCAATACTAAACTTAGATGATCAGGAATTTACCTTCTATAATCAACACAATAAGGAAATGTATTCTGCGAAGCTAACAGAAGATTTTAAACTTAAACGGATTAAAACTATAGTAGATTCATTTTAGGACTTGTTATTAGCTATTTTAAAAACGCTACTTAAACATTTTTTTTAATCGATTGATTTCATCAGCAAATTTTGAGTCGGTCTTTATAAAATTTTCTACTTGTTTTACTGCATGTATAACGGTAGCATGGTCTCTGCCACCAAAGTTTCTCCCAATATCTGGTAGGCTTTTTTGCGTAAATTTTTTGGCAAAATACATAGCTATTTGTCTTGGCCTTGCAAGACTGCGAAGTCTTCTATTGGATTGCATATCTGCAACCTTTATATTGAAAAATTCAGCTACTTTCTTTTGTATTTCTTCTATTGTGATCGACCTATGATTTGACCTAAGAAGATCGATTAGGGTTTCACTAGCTGATTCTACCGTCATACTTCTTCCAATCAATGAGGTATGGGTAACCTTATTTAATGCTCCTTCTAATTCTCTTATATTAGATTTTATGTTCCTTGCTAAAAACTCTAGGACATCTTTCGGAACATACATATTCATCTGCTCCACTTTTGCCTGCAATATACCAAGCCTTAATTCAAAAGTTGTTTCATTAATATCTGCCACCAACCCCCAACCGAGTCGTGATCTTATTCTTTCTTCCACTCCATCAAGATCACTAGGAGACCTATCAGCTGATATAACCAATTGCTTATTTTGGTCTATCAATGCATTGAAAGTGTGAAAAAATTCTTCTTGTGTACTGTCTTTACCACTGATAAATTGCACATCATCTACCATCAATACATCCACTGATCTAAATTGCTCTTTAAATAACATAATGTCTTTGCTTCGTAGAGCTGTAATATATTGGTACATAAACTTTTCTGCTGATAAGTATACTACCTTTCTTTTTGCTGATGGAGAATTGACTATATGCCAAGCTATGGCGTGCATTAGATGTGTTTTACCAAGCCCCACTCCGCCATACAAAAATAAAGGATTGCTACCTAGTATCGGATCCACAGATTCTGCCACACGCTTTGCTGCTGTAAATGCCAATTCATTCGGTTTTCCCACTACAAAATTATCAAAAGTGAACCTTGGATCAAGTGGCGAGCCAAGACTATGATTACTATCCTCTCTGTTTTTCAGTATAACATTAGAATTTGGATTTTTTTCTTCAGCGACCTGAATATCAATAGAACGTATACTTTCACTCTCGTTTTGCCATAATGATAATATCTTTTCCATGTAATGAACTGTGATCCACTCTTTTATAAACCTTGTTGATACAGACAATAAGACTTCTCCATTTCTGCTGCTAACAAATTTAAGTGAACTTAGCCAGCTATTGTATGTTGCTTCTCCATAAAGATTATAAAGACAACTTTGGATTTTTTCCCAAGCGGTATTATAATCCGTCATTGTAACAATCTGGTCAAAAAATATAGTAGAAACCTTAGGGTTAATTAAGTTCAT